>JAYTML010000524.1:0-2866 GCA_043728655.1 Chthoniobacter sp.
CTCCAGCTCGGCACTTTCCGGCAGGACGACGACCGCGACGCCGACCTTTTCGAGACCACGATGGACACGCTGCCCGCCGCCGGCTTCGCGCAGTACGAGATCTCGAACTACGCGCAGCCGGGCCGCGAATCCGCGCACAATTTCGCCTACTGGCGCGGCGCGGACTACCTCGGCTTCGGCCCCAGCGCATTCTCCACCGTCGGCCTGCGCCGCTGGCAGGCCATCCCCGACACCGCCGAATACACCCGCCGCATCCTCGCGGGCGAAAGCGTGGAGCATTTCGTCGAAGAGCTTTCCCCCGCGACGCGCGAAGGCGAAATCGCCGCCTTCGCCGTCCGCACCCGCGACGGCATCGCCACCGCCGACTTCGCGCGCTGGCCGGAGGCGTTGCGCGAATTTCAGTCGCTCGGCTTTTTGGAAATGCGCGGCGACCGCGTGTATCTCACCCGCCGCGGCAAGATGATGGCCGACTCGGTGGCGGAAGCCTTTGTCTGAGCCGCGCGGCGGATTCGCGCTGTCAGGCCGGAAGCAGCGCCCACACACGCGGGCCAAAGACGAGCGCGCCGATCACGAGCGCCGCAAGCGCCGCGCAGAGCACCGCGCCTGCCGCCACGTCCTTTGCCTGCGCCGCCAGCGGATGGGTCTCCGGCGAGATGAGATCGACGGTGGCTTCGATCGCCGTGTTCACGCCCTCCGCGGTCCAGACAAGCCCGATCGCCCCGATGACCGCGCACCATTCGCGGCGCGAAATGTCCAACCAGATTCCGGCGGCCACGGCGAGCACGGTCGCGCCAGCGTGGATTTGCGCATTTGGCTGGGTGCGCACCAGCATGCCGATGCCGCGAAAGGCGTAGCCGAAACTCCGCGCGAGACGGCCGCGCGAACCCGGTGTCGCGTGCGGGCGCTCGCTCATGCCGCGGGCTACTTGGTCTCCGGGAAAAACTTCGGCGCTTCGCCGGGCTTCGCCTCGGGGTCGGGCTTGGCGGCCTCGGGCTTGGGCGCTTCCGCGGTGTGCTCCGCGGGCTTCTCCTCGTGAGGAATCCCGGTGGCTGACTCGGCGTGATGCTCACCGGCTCCGTGCTTGGGTGGCAACTCGGATGCGGGATGCTTTTCGCAGGCGGAGGTCAGGACGGCGAGGGCGGCAATCGCGGCGATGGAAAAGCTTTTCATAAGAGCGCCGCAGGCTAGCCGCCGCGCCTCGCGACGCGAGCGAAAATGTGCGCGCCTCACCGCCCGCGGTAGCTGCACCGGGCGGTGGGTGTCTCGTGGATGACGATCTCGGCGAGGCCGGGGCACTGAGGGGCGAGCTTCTGCCAGAACCACGCGGCCATGTTCTCGATGGTCGGATTTTCGAGCCCGGCGATTTCGTTGAGGTAGGAGTGATCGAGTTGCTCGACGAGGGGCTTCATCGCGCGACCGATGACCGCATGGTCGTAAAACCAACCCGTCGCCGGATCGACCTCGCCCTCGACGCTCACTTCCACTTTGAAACTATGGCCGTGCATCTTCCGGCACTTGTGACCCTCGGGTGCAGTGGGCAGCGTCTGCGCGGCTTCGAAGGTGAAATCTTTGGTGAGGCGGACGGTCATTGAATGTGGAATTTGGATGGCGGATCGCGGAATGGAGGCGAAGCGCGCCGAAGGTAGATTCCGCGCTCCGCATTCCGCAATCCACATTACTCACACGCCCTTTTTCTTCGGATCCCAGATGAACTTGTGCATCTGGAGCTGGAAGCGGACGGGGAGCTTGTCGGCGACGATCCACTCGACGATTTCGCGCGGTTCGATGCGGCCGAAGATCGGTGAAAACAGCACGCCGCCGCTGCGCGCGGCGAGGTCGTGGGTGCGGACCTGCTCGCGCGACCATTCGTAATCCTCGCGGGATCCGATGACGAATTTCACCTCATCGCGCTTGGCGAGATGCGCGATGTTTGACCACAGGTTCCGCGCGCATTCGCCGCTGCCGGGTGTTTTCAAATCCATGATGCGATGCACGCGCGGGTCGATGATCGAGATGTCGTGGGCGCCGCTGGTCTCGATGAGCACCGTCTTGCCGGCGTCGCAGAGCGCGGTCATCAGCGGGTGGACGTTCTTTTGCAGGAGCGGCTCGCCGCCGGTGATCTCGACGAGCGGACAGTCGAACGCCAGCACCTCGGCGAGCACGTCGCTGACCTCGCGCTTTTTCCCCTCGTAAAAGGCGTACTCGGTGTCGCAGTAGGTGCAGCGCAGGTCGCACGCGGTGAGGCGGACGAAGACGCAACGCCAGCCCGCCCACGAGCTTTCGCCCTGCACGGACTCGTAGATTTCGTGGATCTTCAGCGTGGGGGCTTTGGCGGTAGCGACGGACATGGCGGACGGGATTAACGGCATCGGCTGGATTGCGGAAGCGCGAGCTTCGCGCATTTCGGCAAAAAATCCTGTTCATCCGGTCAATCCCGTCCAAAAACTCCGCTCCCATTTTTATGCCAAACCGCATCGACCAGAAATTCTCCGACCTCCGCGCCTCGGGAAAGACGGCGCTCATCGCCTACATCGCCGCCGGCGACCCGACCCTCGAAGCCACCCGCGAACTGGCCTGGGCGTTTGAAAAGGCGGGCGTGGACATCCTGGAACTCGGCGTCCCCTTCTCGGATCCGCTGGCCGATGGCGTGGTGAATCAGCAGGCCGCGACGCGCGCGCTGGCGTCGGGCACGACGGTGCGCGGCGTGCTCGAATGCGTGCGGGCGATCCGCGCGCAGTCGGAGCTGCCGATCGTGCTGTACACGTATATGAATCCGATCTACCGCTTCGGCTTCGAGGCGTTTCATCGCGCGGCGGAGGAGGCGGGCGTGGACGGGCTGCTGATCCTCGATCTGCCGCCCGATGAG
>JAYTML010000525.1:0-2858 GCA_043728655.1 Chthoniobacter sp.
TCGCGCCTCCAGTTCCGGCACCTGCTCACGAATCCCGTGCGCGCCGGCTCCGCGCAGGTGGCGTGGGAGTTTGCCCAGCACCCCGGCGCCACGGTCGGCTACAAGATCGGCATCGGCGGGAAAAAGATCGCCTGGGTGCCCGACAACGAATTTCTCCAGGGCTACACCGGCTCGCCGGCGGAGATCACCCGCGACCACCCGCTGGCCCTGCCCTACGCCGCCATGATCGACTTTCTCTCGGACGCCGACGTGGTCATCCACGAGGCGCAATACACTCCCGAGGAGTATCCCAAGAAGATCCGCTGGGGTCACAGCTCGGTGTCAAACGCCTGCGTCCTCATGAAGCTCGCGAAAGTGCCGCGCTGGGTCATCACGCACCATGACCCGATGCACGACGACGCCTTTCTCGAAGACAAGCTCAACCTGACCCGCCAGATCCTCGGCGAAATCGGCCACCCCATCTACGTCACCCACGGCTACGACGGGCGGACGGAGTATCTGTAATTTTGAGTGCGCCGATTTATCGGCGCACTCCACGGGACCTTTCCCTTTCCAGTCCGCAAAACTGTGGCATTCTCCCCGCCCGTGAAAATTCCCGAAACTCCCGCCCCGAAGCCGAGCGGGCGCTCCTACATCCCGCATGTCGTCGATCCGCTCGCGCCCTCCGGAGAGCATGACGAGAAGTTTCAGCCGCGCTACGTCGAGGTGCCCGCGCTCCGGGAGCACGGCTTTGGCCGGCGCAATCTCGTGTGGGGCGTCGTCATCCTCGTCCTCGCGCTGCTGCTGCTCGTCGCGGCGGTCATCGTGGCGGGGCAAAAGGCCGTGCTTTCGCTCTCGGCGTGCCTTTTCACCTTTGCGGCGCTCTTTGTCCTCGCGCGGCTGCACGTCTTCCGGCAGCGCAATGGCGGCTTCCTCGCGATCGGCGTCGTCGTGCTCCTCGGCGCGATTATCCCGCTGCTCGACCGGGGATATGAGACCCTGGCCGGCATCTCCCAGCCGGCTGCGGCGGTCAGCGCCGCGCCCGCGCCGCGCCCGGTGGACACCGAACCGCCGCTGCTGACCGAGTCATTTGCACTGGCCAAGCCCGACGCAACGCAGCCGCAGGTGAAGGTCATCAAGGATTCCCGAGTGGTCATCGGGGAGAAGCCTTTCATCATCAAAACGGGCGACGTTTTTCCGCTCATCGAGGCAAAGGGGGGGGAGGCCACCTTCTCCGTGCGGGACCTCCACGTCTCCCTGCCCATGGCCGTCGTGGAAATCCTCGGCGGCAAGCCCGGGAGGGAAAGCTCCGCAAAGGAAGCTACGCCGAAGGAGACGCGGGAATCGGCCATGGCGGCCGCCCTCGCGGCCGTCCGCGCGGCGGAAGCTCCAAAGGCGGAGCCTGCCGCCAGTCCCGCGCCGGCGCCCAAGGCCGACGGCGTCACCAGCGATCTCGTGGCCGTCACCCGCAGCGCGCAGATGGAGGCCATGCGCCGCTACCCCGCGCTCGCCGTCAAGGATTCGATGGAAAACGAGATCTTCATCACCACCTACCGCCAGCTCCGGGAAAGCGGGAACACCGACTTTTTCCTCAATCCCGAGTGGCCGCTCGAGCTCGCCGAGAAGCTTGCCGCCCAGCATGGATGGGCTCGCGGCGACCGTCCGGCAGCCGTCGCGCCGGAGGATCCCGCATCGTCGCTCGAGCCGCCCAGCGGCGACAGCGCGCCCATGGAGCCGGCCCCCGCCGGCAACGCCCCGCGGACGCCGCAACTGCCGCCCGGCGGCGACGAGCCGCCGCAGGTGCCGCGGCGCTAGCGCCGAAGCGGAAAAAACGCGCGCGCCGTCGCCCGCCACATCCGTCGCCCGCTCAGCTCGTCGAGCTTTGAGCTTTGGCCTTTGAGTTTTCCCCATGTCTCCCATCGTCGGCATCGATCTCGGCACCACAAACTCGCTCATCGGCGCGATGGACGCAGGCTTTCCCATCCTGCTCGCGGACGCGGATGGCGAGCGCCTCACGCCGTCCGTCGTCCACTTTCCGCACGCGGGTGAGCCCCTCGCCGGCCGGCCCGCCGCGCGCATGCGGGCGCTCGATCCGGCGGCCACGGTCTGGTCCGTGAAGCGCTTCATCGGCCGCCGCGTCGGTGAGGAGGCGGACGATGTGGGCTACGCCCTGGCCGGCGAGCGCGGCGCACCCGTGCGCGTGCGGGTGCGCGACCGGGAGTTTTCGCCGGAGGAAATCTCCGCGCTCATCCTGAAAAAACTCCGCGCCGACGCCGAGCGCGCCCTCGGCTGCGAGATCACGCGCGCCGTCATCACGGTGCCCGCCTATTTCAATGACGCCCAGCGCAACGCCACCAAAGCCGCGGGCGAACTCGCCGGCTTCACCGTCGAGCGCATCGTCAATGAGCCCACCGCCGCCGCGCTCGCCTACGGCCTCGACAAGCTCGGCGACCGCTCAAAGATCGCCGTCTTCGACCTCGGCGGCGGCACCTTCGACATCTCCATCCTCGAACTCAACGAAGGCGTCTTCCAAGTCCTCGCGACCAATGGAAACACGCGGCTCGGCGGCGACGATATCGACGCGGCGCTTGTCGAATCCCTTCGGAGGGACGCGCTCCTGCGCGTCCCTGACCTGGCGGAAAACGCTGGCACGCAGGAGCGCGTCCAGCCCGACGGCCGGCTGCGCGAGGCCGCCATCGCCGCCAAGCACCGCCTCTCCTTTGAAGAAGCAGCCGTGATTGAGCTGCCGTTCTTCAGCGGCGCGGAGAGCTTCACTCGCACGCTCACCCGCGCCGACCTGGAGCGCATCGCGCTGCCCATCGTGGAAAAGACGCGCGCCCACTGCCTGCGCGCGCTGCAGGACGCGAAGCTCACCCCCG
>JAYTML010000526.1:0-7636 GCA_043728655.1 Chthoniobacter sp.
GCGCGAAAGATGATCGAAACCGAGGTTGCTTCAAGCACCAACTCGACTAACCCAATGAACACCCCACTGCCGCCACAAGGTGTCCATCGAACCGGGGCAAGCCCAGCCTGCGCCTCACCGGTCCTGCGGGATTTTTTCCAGGATCATCCGGGTGATGTCGTCGCTGGTGATGCCCTCGGCTTGCGCGGCGAAGTTGGGGATGAGGCGGTGGCGCATGATGGCGGGGGCGACGGCGGCGACGTCTTCGCAGCTCACGTAGATCTGGCCGCGGACGATGGCGTGGGCTTTGGCGGCGAGGATGAGATTGAGCGAAGCGCGCGGGCCGGCGCCCCATGCGAGCCACTTCTTGCAGAAGTCGAGCGCCTGCGGGCTTTTCGCGCGGGTGGAGGCGACGAGTTTCTGCGCGTAGCGGAAGACGTGGTCGGCGACGGGCATGCGGCGCACGGTGCCTTGCAGGTAGAGGATGTGGTCGATCTCGATGATGGCGCGGGGCTGGCCGCCGCCTTCGCCGGTGCCCCGGCGCATGATCTCCAGCTCCTCGTCCATGCTCGGGTAGTCCACGTAGATCATGAACATGAAGCGGTCGAGCTGCGCCTCGGGCAGCGGATAGGTGCCCTCCTGCTCGATCGGGTTTTGCGTCGCGAGGACGAAGAAAGGTTTCTCGAGCGTGAAGCTGTGTTTGCCCGCGTTGACCTTCTGCTCCTGCATCGCCTGGAGCAGCGCGGCCTGGGTCTTCGGCGGGGTGCGGTTGATTTCGTCGGCGAGCACGATGTTTGCAAAGATGGGCCCTTTCACAAACTCGAACGCGCGACGGCCCGGCTGATCGGTCTCCTGCAAAATCTCCGTGCCCGTGATGTCGCTCGGCATCAGGTCAGGCGTGAACTGCACGCGGCTGAAATTCAGCGACATCATGTCCGCGAGCGAGTGGACGAGCAGCGTTTTCGCGAGACCAGGCACGCCCATGAGCAGCGCGTGCCCGCGGGCGAAGATGCAGGTCAGGAGCTGCTCGATGACGCCGTGCTGGCCGACGATGACCTTGCCGATCTCAGCCCGGATGCGCCCGTTCAGGTCGCGGAGCTGGTCGATGGCGATGACATCCGCTTCCTGCGCGGCTGGGGTGTTCGGGGTGTGCATAAATGGGAACGCTGGTCCGCGTGTGCCCCGTGTTTTTCAAAAGGCGGATGGGGGAACCTGCGGACGGGCGCACATGACAGAGGAAGTCCGCGCAATGTTCACGGTAAAAAGCTGGAAATTGTCAGCGAGACCCGTTTCGCCAATGCCCGCTGTGTCCATCGGAGGAAAGGCGACGCGCCTTTCCCGGGGCAAGACAGCCCCGGCTGTATGGCGGCGAAGTGCCGCAGCAGCCGCTCAGTATTGGAAGGTCGGATCGCCGAACTTGATCTTCATGTCCTTGAAGTCCCTCCACTGAACATGCGCGTCCTTGAACAGGATATTCCCGCCCGTGGGCATCTTCCCGGCGAGATCCATGTGATTGCTGCGATTGATCGCATTGCCGCCGCTGACATTGGAGTAAATGTTGTTTTTCGAGAGCACAGCATCGACCACCAGTTCGGTCTGGACCGATGAGCGGTCCGGGTCGCCGATCGGCCCACCCATGGAACTGTTGTTTGAATACTGCTGCGGCACCTGCGGACTGCCGATGATCAGCCAGGCATAGCCCGTGACCCGGAAGTTCGTTGTGAAATTCCACGTTTTCTCGGAGTTCTGCTTGGGCTGCGACGGGCAGTAGAAGAGTTCACGGGTGGCGCCGTAGTTTTTGACCATGCTGTCGCTCAGGGTCTTGCTCAGATCCCACGGCCAGCTTCCGGCGCTGTTGTTCGGGTACTGATTGTTGTTCTCCGCCGCGTAGCCCAGCATGGCTGCGCCGAGCTGTCGGAGATTGCCGAGGCATTTTGTGCGGTAGCCGGCTTCTTTCGCGCTGCCGAGCACGGGCATCATGATGGCGGCGAGAATCGCAATGATCACGATGACAACCAGCAGTTCGACGAGGGTGAAGGCGCGCGGGCGCGGGGAAAGTCTGTTCATGGAATGGGGATCGGCCAACTATCCGCACAGTCCAGTGCATTCACCACTGCGTCCATGAGATTGAGCGCAAGAATTAGTAGTTTTTGCGCGGGTGCCTGAGGGGCGGATCCTCCGCCCGGTTTTCCTGAAAATGGCGGCCTTGCGCGCGGGAAATTATCCGGTTGGCAAGCCGTGTTCGGCTGCTATCGTGCGCGACCCTGAAAATGGTGGCCGTAGCTCAATGGTAGAGTCCCAGATTGTGATTCTGGTTGTTGCGGGTTCGAGTCCCGTCGGTCACCCCATTTTCCGCGCCTCCCCGGGCTAGAGAGCGCTCCGCAGCTCCGTGGAAAGCAGGCGTTCGTCGGGGAAAACCACCTTCACCCGCAGGGCCTTGCCGTCGCTGAATTTCTCGGCCAGCCACCTCTCGACAAACTCCGACAGCCGCTGGCGTCCGATCTCGCGCACGAGCGCGATATTCCGTGTCGCCCTCTCCTGGAGCGCGGTGCTGAGCGTTTCCTTCAGCCTCTCACGCACCGCGCCGTCGTTGCGCCAGATGCTCCCCTCAAGCGTGTAGAATTGCAGCGCCGAGACGTCCACTGCGGGCGGGTTTGCACTGATCGGCGGGGCAAAAACGGTGAGATGGGAATCCGAGCGCGCGAACTCCCAGTTCCCGGCAAAGTCCAGATAGTAGCTGTAATCCACGGGTGCCCGCGCCTCGACGACCACCTTTGGCAGCGGGACCAGCCCCCAGGCCGTGCTCCCGGATTCCGCACGCTGGAAAACCTCGCCTTCCTTCAGGCTCGCGAACTGAAACCGGCTCGTGCCGGTCAGTTCCGAGGAGTAACTGATGAACTCCGCGCGCACCGTGCTTTCATTGAAGGCGCGCGCCACTTTGGCCGCCTCTCCGCCGAGCGTCTTTACCAGCTCCGTCCCGCGATCCAGCGCCGCACCCGGAAGATCCCTCATCATCCGCAACCCGAGGAGCGCGCCGCCGGTGAGCAAGCCGACCGTGACGATGATCGTCACCGCTTTGGGCCATGCGCTTCTTCCCGGCAGAATCGTCGTTTCAGGCATCTTGCTCATACGACTGCCTGACCCTCCGGTTCTTAGGCGCTGTCGGCGCGGGGGTCCGGTCCGATCCCTCCGCGGAGTTGGCGTTTGCCAGTGGATACTGTGTCTGCACAATAATGACGGTCCGCCCCTCATGAATCCACTGGAACAGCGCCTCAAATACAAATTCCGCAATCCCCTGCTTCTGGCGGAAGCTCTCACCCACCCGAGTCTCGGGCATGAGACGCAGCGCCACCATTTCGACAACCAGCGCCTCGAATTCCTCGGCGATGCGGTCCTTCAACTCGTTTTCACGGAGTACCTGTTCGACCATTTTCAAAAGCTCAGCGAGGGCTACCTGACGAAGATCCGAGCGCGCATCGTCTCCCGCGACGGCCTTCGCATCCTCGCCGACCGGCTGGACCTCGGCCGCTATCTGATGATGGGCCGTGGCGAAGAATCCAACGGTGGACGGGACCGCTCCAGCACGCTTTCCGACGCCTTTGAGGCACTCATTGGCGCCATGTATCTCGACAGCGATTTCGTCACCGTCCGCCGCGTGGTCCTGACGGAAGCGCGCGAGCTTCTAGAGGATCTCGAAATCGACCCCTCGGACAACAACCCAAAAGGCCGCCTTCAGGAGCTTCTCCAATCCATCTCCCCCGTCAGCCCCACCTATCCCATCATCGCCCAGAGCGGGCCGGAGCATCAGAAAACTTTCGTCGCCACCATCGTCTGGGAGGGCCGGGAACTCGGCCAGGGCGAGGGACGGAGCAAAAAGGAGGCGGAGACGTCAGCGGCACGGGACGCGCTTAAGCGGGAGGCGTGGAATGCTCCGAAGCCCTCGGACGGCGTTCCTTCCATCGTGGATAACTCTGCGGATAACTCCCCAAGAACTCCCGACAGCTCCCAATAAACCCGGCCACCGGCAGGTTCTTCTACGTCACCGATATCCGGCAGGCAGGTTATCCCCATGCACCTTTCCCTGTGGAACGGCAGCCACTGACAGCGAGGAACGCGAGTCCGGATGGTTGTTCACACGCTTAAGAAGAAGAAAGAACGTCGGTTCCAAGTTCATTCAATCATCAGAGAGTGTGAATAAAGCCCGCGGGAGAAGGCAAAGGGAGTGCCTCCGTCCTCATGCGCCATTGGATCCAGCCGCGCGGCATGCTTCTCAGATGTGCGCGAGTTTGCCCGAATGAGGATTGCCGTCCGCGCACGGCGGCCCTCCTTTCCCGCTGGAAAGGAGGGAATCGCGGACTTGATGGATCGCATGCCTCGCGACCCGGGGCCTCTATAGCGACGCAGCGCGGGTGATTTCCGCGAGCTTGGCCTCGAGCTTCTGCACATGGTGTTCGGCGCTTTCGCGCGCGCGGCGCTCGTCCATGAGCGCCTCCTCGAGGTCGCGGATGCGCTGCTGCAGATTCACGCGGATGCTCGTGCGCACGGGCTGCATCGCCTCTTCCTCCTCCGGGGAGATTTGAAGCTCGGGGATGTCTTTCACCAGCGCCGTGGAGCCGTCTCGGCAGTTCGTCACAGTCGTTTCCGCGTTGATCTCCCCCATCTGCAAAAACTCCCGGACAGCGCCGATCGTGGTCGGGCCGTAGAACTGGTCGGGTGTGACTTCGACGAGGTAATCCATCTCCAGCCCGGCGATCATCGGCGCCTTGCTCCACGATTTCTCGTCCGTGGAAACCTTGTCGAGGGGCGAGACCTGGGCATCCAGAGCCCACTGGCGGAGCTGCTCAAAGCTGATCGGCCCGAAGACGGTGCCGTCATCGTTTTTCATCAGGAACCAATTTTGGGAATTTTCCATGTCAGGGCGTTTCCTTTTTTTCTACGGGGGTTTCGGGGGCTTTGGGTGGAGCGGGGACGACGAGTGTCTGGCCGATCTGGAGCTTGCGGTCGTTGGTGATCTTGTTCAGCCGCTGCAGTTCGGACAGGGGAATGTTGTAGTGCTTTGCGATGGAGGTCAACGTCTCGCCCTTTTCCACGGTGTGCTGGGTGGACGAAGCGACGAGCTCCGCCTTGGGAATCTCGCCGGCGGGCACTGTCGTGGCGGGAGCAGGAGCGGTGGAGGGAGCGTCGGGCTTCCTCATTTCCGCGGCTGTCGCGATCGGCGCAGGAGCGGAGACAGCCCGGTTTCGCTCTTCGAGTGCCTGCGTCAGTCGCGCGACGTGCTCGGTCAGGGCCTCAATCCTTTTCGCCTGCATCTGGATGTCCCGGCGCAGCTCATGGACCTCCTGCGTCAATGGGGAGTCTGCAGCGCGACTGGCAGAGGAAAAGCCAGCAAGAGCGCCCGCGGTGCAGAGCGTGAGAAAGAAACGACTCATGGAAAAGGTGTTCTCACTTTACTCCGGAACTGGCAAGCACCGCGCGGGTATCGAAATGGAAAAAGTCCCGCGCGAGCCCGGCCAGCCTTGCCTTTTTGGGCGGCGTCCGTAGCTTCCGGGCATGCCTGACAGGACGCAACGACCAGCCGGTCCCGCTCCGTGGGGACCGCAGCAAGGCGAAGGCGGCGGGCCAAAAGCGCCCGACGTGCAGAAGCCTGACACGAAGGATCTGCTCCAGCGGATGCGCCGGGTCGATCCGAACCAATCCAAGCGCTACCGGCAGCGAACCGGGCAATAACGATGGACGCCGCCATCCCCCGGGGCGTCGCCGAGGCGAGGTCCGATTCCGGCGACTTCGCCGCGCTCCTCCGCCAGCGCGGCCTCGCCGCGCCCGCGTTTTCCTCGGCGGCGTCCGTCTGCCAGCAGACTTCAGCAATTACGCCCACCCACGGCACCACCATCCTCGCCTTCAAGTACGCCGACGGAGTGCTCGTGGCTGGCGACCGCCGCGCCACCGCGGGAAACGTGCTCGTCTATGATCGCGCGGACAAAGTGCTGGAGATCGACCAGCACTCGCTCATGGCCATCGCCGGCGTGCCATCGACCGCATGGGAAATGGCGCGCGTTCTCGAGCATTCCTTCCAGTTTTACCGCCGCAGCCAGCTCGCCGAGATGAGCCTCGAGGGGAAAGTCCGCGCGCTCTCGAAACTCCTGCGCGACAACCTCGGCGCAGTCCTCCAGGGCATCGGCGTCGTCGTCCCCATCTTCGCCACCTACGACCGGGAGGCCGCCGCCGCGCGCCTCTATTTCTACGACGCGATGGGCGCGCAATTCGAAGCCGCCGACTACGCCGCCACCGGCTCCGGCTCACCCGCCGTGCGCAGCATCCTGCACTACCAAAACACCTGGGGCAAAAAGCCGCTAGCCAAGCTTCGTGAAGAGGAAGCCGTCCTCCTGGCCCTGCGCGCCCTCGATACCGCCGCCGAAGGCGACACCGCCACCGGCGGCGTGGACCGCCGCGGCCGCATCTGGCCCATCATCAAACTCATCGGCCCCTCCGGCATCACCACCCTGCCGGAAAAGGCACTGGCGAAGAGTTTCAAAAAGCACGTCGCATAATGACATGTTAGGCGCATAGCACGCATGACCTTTGCGACAGATAACGGACCCGCCAGCGCCGAAGCGCTCGTTGAGTTTGCATCGAAACTCGGCGGTTTGCCTGACGACTATCGCGAGTTCATCGCAGCCCACAATGGTGTCAGCTTGAGCGGGACCGCTGAATTGCGTGGCCCGGACAAATGGGCCGTGGAAACAATCGAGGGCATCCAGGTCACTGAGTTCTGGCACGAGGACTATCCAAAGAACTCAATGCCCATCGCGAGCGATGGCTCTTGCAATACCTATCTGATGGGACTTGCCGGAGAGTCGCGCGGCCGCATTTACTTCCTCGACGGAGCGCTTGCCGCCGAAGCCGAGAAGCCTGCTGAACACCTTCCTCTCGTGGCAGAGTCTTTCTCCGAGTTTTTGTCGCGCATCCAGGACTTTGATCCCGACCGCCCTGAGAGTGAGGAGCTTTTTTACATCCTTGCCGAGCGCCGCCGCAAAACCGAAGAGCAACGCCAAGCCATCCTCAACCCAACGAACCCGTGGTGGAAAATCTGGTAACCAATGCGCCTAACCCGTATGAAAGGTGTCAAGTAGTGAGCGTGGGATTTGTTCCCCTCGTTCCCAAACTCCGTTTGGGAACGCCCATGTCCGCGCAACTCCGTTGCCCGCTGAGCGCTGATCCGCAATGAGCGTCCCGCCACCTGAGCCCGTCCTGCCTCCGCTGAACTCGGGCTCGTTAGCCGTTTTTCCGCACTCAACATGAGAGCCGTTCTCTTGCCTATTGTTCCTTTGATCATCTGCGCCTCTGGCTGGGGCGCGGATGATGAACCCAAGGCCGATCCGCAGCCACTGGGGCTCACCAAGTTCGACCGCAAGATCATCGACGCTCACGAGCAAGGTTTCCCGATGTCGTGCATTCCTAGCTCCGTGGAGATGCTCCTGAAACTGCTGGGGCGGGTGCCAAACTCGTATCGCGATCTGCAACGGGCGTGGAAGAACAAGTCCGACGGGTGTTGGCGTGACTTTAGAGGCACGACATTTGAGGGAGTGACCTTCAGTTATCGCGACGACTACTCGATGGATCAATTGTTCGAGGCGATCGACCGCGAACTCCTCGCCGG
>JAYTML010000527.1:0-1706 GCA_043728655.1 Chthoniobacter sp.
GCTCGGCCAGCAGTTTTGCGACGGCAGCTCGCGCGCGATCATCGAAATGCTGCTCGCCGAATGCGCCGCCGCCGGCGTGGAGATCCGCGTGAACTGCCGCGTCACCGAAGTCCGCCGCACCGGCCGCTTTCACGTCGAAACCAGCACCGGCCCGCTCGACAGCGCCGCGCTCGTCATCGCCACCGGCGGACTGTCCTTCGCCAAGCTCGGCGCGACCGATTTCGGCTACCGCATCGCGCGGCAGTTCGGCGTGAAACTGACAGACGTCCGCCCCGGCCTCGTCCCGCTCACCTTCGCCGCCGAGGACATGCCGCTGCACGAGCTGAGCGGCCTCTCCGTGCCCGTCGTCGCCCGCCACGCACGCGGCGAGTTCCGGGAAAGCCTGCTCTTCACCCATCGCGGCCTCAGCGGTCCCGCGATCCTGCAAATCTCCTCCCTCTGGCGCGAAGGCGAGACGCTCCGCTTCGACCTCCTGCCCGACGCCCGCGCCGAGGACGTCATCGCCCGCGCCCGTCACGAAAACGCCGACCTCCCCTCCGCCCTTGCCCCGCACTGGCCGCGCCGTTTCGCCGAGGCGTGGAGCCGGCGCCACGCCCCTGCAAATCCGCTCCGGCACACCAAAGCCCGCGACCTCGCGGATCTCACCGCACTCCTCCACGCGTGGCCCATGCGCTTCTCCGGCACCGAGGGCTACCCCAAGGCCGAGGTCACTCTCGGCGGCGTGGACACCCGCGAGCTTTCCTCGAAAACGATGGAGGCGCGCCACGTCCCCGGCCTCTTTTTCATCGGCGAAGTCACCGACGTTACCGGCTGGCTCGGCGGCTACAACTTCCAATGGGCCTGGGCCTCCGGTCACGCCGCGGGTCAGGCGGTCTAGCTGTGAAAAGACGCGCGAAATCCGATTCGACCGCGGACGCCTCGGCGGCGGTGCGGGCGGTCTATGCCGAGCTTGCCGCGCGCCCGATCGAGCGGGCGTGCATCGCGCGGACGGAGTGCTGCCATTTCAAACTCACAGGCAAGACGCCTTACCTGACCAAAGGCGAGGCGCTCGTGGCGGCGAAAGCGTGGCGGGCGACGGGCCGCACGAGGCTGCCGGAGAGCCCGGATGGCGCGTGTCCGCTGCTCGACCGCGCGACGGGGCGGTGCCGGATTTACGAGGGACGGCCCTTTGGCTGCCGCACGCACTTTTGCGCCGCCGCTGGCGGACCGTATGCGCGGCGCGAGGTGGCGGATCTCATCCACCGCCTGGAAGACATCGACCGCGCGCTCGGCGGCGACGGCGCGCTGCCGCTCCCGGCGGCGCTTTCGCGGGCGCTCGACGAGCGCCCGTAGCCCTACTGCTGCGCGACTTTCCGCGCGCGGTGAAAGGCGTCCAGCGCCTTTTTCTCCTGGCCCACCTTGGCGTAGAGGATCGCCAGGTGGTGCCACGCCTCGGTAAAGCCGGGGTCGATTTTCACCGCCTCCTCAAAGGCGGCGATGGCCTCGGCATCCTTGCCCGCCTGCATGCAAAACTGGCCGCGCGAAAACGCCTCTGCGACGCGCTCGACGGTGCCATTCTGCGGCAGCTCCGGCTCGATGAGCGGCAGGCCCCCCGGCGGCAGCGGCGGCGCGACCGCGCGCACCAGCTCCGCCTTTTTGGCGAGCGCCACATTCACCGAAGTGCCCGCCGGCGTATGCACACAGGCGGCGAGGGCCAGGGCGAGGAT
>JAYTML010000528.1:0-1794 GCA_043728655.1 Chthoniobacter sp.
CATTCGTTACGCCCGGCTCACAGTCCCGGAGGCTTCGGCTTGATTGGGTCGGCCCACGCATTCGCGCCTTTTGCCTTCACCTTGCGCTTATAGACCTTGTCGCCGCACGTCGCATAAATCGTGTCAAACTCCGGCCCGCCGAACGCGAGATTCGACACGCGCCCGTTCGGCGTCGGGACGATGACGTTCACGCGCCCCGCCTGATCGCAGATTTGCAGGCCGAGCCGCGTGGCCACGTAGAGACGCCCGTCGCGATCCACCCGCATCCCATCCGCGCCGGAGTCGTCGGCCGTGTCAGGCTCGTGGAGCCAGTAATAGCGCTGCTTGTGCGCCAGCTTTCCGTCCGCCTGGATCTGGTAGCTATAGACCCAGTGGCTGCGCGCATCGCAGACGTAGAGCAGCGACTGATCGGGGCTCGCCGTCACGCCATTGGCAAACTTCAGGCCCGTATCCACGATTTCCTTTTCCCCGCCCGCCTTGATCAGCACCACGTTGCTCGACTTCCCGCCCTGCGGCGTCGGCTCGGTCACGTAGGTATTCCCGTTTTTCAAAACCACGAGGTCATTGCCGCGAATTCCCTCCGCGATCGTCGTGCCTTTTCCCGCCGCGTCGTAAGCCACGATCTTCGCTTCAGAATCCACGACGTTGTAAATGCGCCCGTCCGGCGCGAGCGCCTGCCCGTTCGCCTTTTTCGAGTCGGCGATGAACTCCGTCACCTTTCCATCGAGCGCGACCTTGTAGGTCTTCGCGTTCGGGATGTCGTTGAAGAAAATCTCGCCCTGCGCATTGGCGCACGGCCCCTCGGTGAACTTTCCCCCTTCCCACACAAGCTGCCAGTCCTCGCCCGGAATCAGCACGTCATTGAGCATGTTGTTTTTGCTTTTGCCCACCTTCACCGGCTCGGGCCAGCCCTTCCATAAAAAGCGCATCGCGTCGGGAAAAGCCGCCGTGCCCTGCTTCCCATTGTGCCCGCCGTCGCTCCACTGGCTCGCGTGCTCGTAGCCGGCGAAAGTGAGTGCGCGATCCATCATCTGGTTCGCCTCCCACCAGTCGCCGCCGTAAATATTCAGGTCGTTTGAGCCGTCCACCTGAAAGACCCGCAGCGCCCGCGGCTCATACTTGCGGATCAAGCCTGCAAGCCGGTCCGCGCCCCTCAGACTCACAAACGTGCCGACCGAGGAAAACACCCGCGTGAACGCATCCGGCCGCTCCCACGCCGCATTCAGCGCGCAGATCGCGCCGCTCGACGAGCCGCCGATTGCGCGATCCTTCCCGTCTTTGCTCAGCACGATTTTCCGCCCGTCCGCGGTCGCCTTCTGCTCCACCTCGGGCAGCAGTTCATCGAGGACAAAACGCGCGTAATCCGGCCCCAGCCCGTCGTATTCCAGCGAGCGGTTGAAACGCGGCAGCGCGCCGTCATTCGGCGGCGGCACCTTTCCGTGCATCACGAAAATTCCGACCGTCACCGGCATCTCACCCTTCGCGATCAGGTTGTCGAAAACCACCGGCGCGAACCATTGCACGCCGTCCTGATTCACATACACGCACGCGGGCTTCGCCGGGTCGTACTGCTTCGGCACATACACGGTCACGTCGCGCGTCGTACCGGGGAAAATCTTCGACTCCGCGAAGGTGAACTTCAGCAGCTCGCCCTTCGGCACGCCGTCCTGCGGTTTCGAGTCCTCGGTCAGCGGAAACTCCGTCTCCGCACGGAGCGCAGGCGCGGCGAGGACGAGGGCGATGGAGGCGGCGAGTGGGAGGAGTTTTTTCATGAAAGCGAACGCGCAGCATGCC
>JAYTML010000529.1:0-2154 GCA_043728655.1 Chthoniobacter sp.
GCGTGCTTGCGGTTGAAGCGCTCCAGCAGCCCCAGCTCCAGCCCCTGCAAATCCGCTGGCTGCGCCGGCTTGATGTTTGAGATCGGCTCCTCGCCGCCCGTCACCCGCACGCCCTGATGCGCGCCCGGCAGGAAGTCCGACGACCACACCTGCCCGCCCGCATACGGCAGTTGCGGCGCCAGCACCATGAACGACGGCAGATTCTGATTCACCGTCCCCAGCCCGTAGCTCACCCACGACCCGATGCTCGGACGCGCGAAGGAAAACGACCCCGTGTGAATCCCCAGCGTCGCCTCGAAATGGTTCCCGTGATCGCCTTTCATCGACCGGATCACGCACAGATCGTCCGCCACGCCCGCGAGGTTTGGAAAAAGCTCGCTCACCTCGATGCCCGACTGCCCGCGCTTCTTGAACGCCCACTTCGGCGCCTGCAAAAACTTGTTCGGCCCGATCTCCTTTCCCTGCGCAGCGATGAGCTGCGGCTTCGGGTCAAACGAGTCGATGTGCGAAAAGCCGCCGCTCAGGTAGATGAAAATCACGCGCGAGGCCTTCGGCGGAAAATGCGGCGGCCGCGGCGCGAGCGGATTGCCCGCCGTCAGCGCAGCGCTGGCATCCTGCTGGAGGAGCTGCTGCAGGATCCCCGGCATCAAAACCGAGCCCGCCATCAGCGAGCGGATCATCGAGCGGCGGGAGCAGGAGTGGGAGTTCATCGGCGGTCTATTCGTTGAAAAGGAATTCATTGCTCGCAAAGATCACGCGCCCGAAGGCCGCGAGCGCCGCCTGCGACTTCTCCGCCGCCGGCTGGCTCGGATTCGCCGCGGCCTGCTTCGCGGCAAACTGGCTGATAAACGCCATCGCCTCCTGCGTCTCGTCCGGCGTCGGCAGGCGCTGATACGCGAGCTGATACGCCGCCGCCACACGCTGCGCGTCGCCAGGCGCTTCCTTCATCAGCCGCGCCGCGAATTTCTCGCTTTGCGTGCGGACAAATGGCGAATTCATCATGAAGAGCGCCTGCAGCGGCGTCGTGCTCGTCGCACGCTCGCCCGTGCTCGTGTTCGTGTCCGCGCCGTCAAAGAGCGCAAAGAACGGATGCTTCTTAATCCGCTGCTGCATCTGGTACACGCTGCGGAAATTGTTCTCATACACCGCCGCGAAAGCCGCGTGCTGCGTGAAGCCCCACTTGTCCTGCGGCGGAAACGGATGCGCGCCCGGCCGCGTCCGGTCCAGCTCCCCGCTCACCGACAGGATCGCGTCGCGGATCGACTCCGCATCCAGCCGCTGCCGCTCAAAGCGCCACAGCATCTCATTCGCCCCGTCCTTCGGCAGATTCTGCGCCCACTCCGCGCTCCCCATCTGGTACGCCTTCGACGACATGATCACCCGGTGCAGCGACTTCACCGAGTAGCCGCTCCGCACGAAAACCGACGCCAGATAGTCGATCAGCTCGGGATACTGCGGCGCCTTCCACTGCTTTCCCCAGTCGTTCGTCGTCGCCACGATTCCCTTCCCGAAATGCCAGCCCCACACGCGGTTCACAAAGACCCGCGCCGTCAGCGGATTCTTCCCGTCCGCGACCCACTCCGCCAGCGCCAGCCGCCCGCTCGTCTTCGCCTGCTCCGGCGTCAGCGCCTGCCCGCCCAGCACGCTCAGGAAGCGCCGCGGCACCACCTCGCCGCGCTTCCCGCCGTCCCCGCGGATATGCACCGACTCGTCCTTCGCCCCGCTCTCGGAAACGGCAAACGCCACATCGAATCTCGGCAGCGTGTCCTCGATCTTCGTCTTCCGCTTCTCCACGTCCGCCACCAGCTTGCGGAAATCCTTCGGCGACTGCCCGCCGGGATTCTTCTTCGCCTCATCCCGCTCCTTCTTGATCGCCACGATCTCCGCGTCGAAACCGGCGAGCTTCTCCTGAAAAGGCGCGCGCAGCTTTTCCGCCTCCTCCCTAGCGATCAGCGGCACGAAATCGCTCGGCCGCTTCACATTCTCCGAGCCGGGAAAGGGATACTTCGTCGAGCCGAAGATCCCGTACAGCGCGTAGTAATCCTTCGTCGGAATCGGGTCGAACTTGTGGTCATGGCACCGCGCGCACGCCACCGTCAGCCCCAGCATCCCCTTGCCGATATTGTCGATCGTGTCGTCGATCGTCAGCGACAT
>JAYTML010000530.1:0-1644 GCA_043728655.1 Chthoniobacter sp.
ATGACCGTCGTGTGCGAGTCCTGGTTTTTCGTCTCCTTGGCGACATCCGCCTTGTGCTCGTCGAGCCGCTCGGGTTCGGGAGAGGGAGCCCGCGTGATCTCATTGTGGACGTCGTCCTTGGCCTTGGAAAATTCGCGCACCGCCTGACCCATTCCGCGGGCGAGTTCGGGGAGTTTCTTGGCGCCGAAAAGAAGCAGGACGATGATCAAAATCATGATCCCATCCGGCCCGGCGAGATTCGGTAAGAAGGCGATATTCATATGCGATTGGGGATGTGAGTTGAACTAACACCGGCAGCCGGAAGTTGGCAACGGTCATTCTGGGAACCGGGGGCGGGCGGATTTGTTAGACGGCAATCTACTTTCCCGGCAGCAGCGCGGCGGCTTCCTGCGGGCTCGGGAGGCCCCAGGCTTTCCATTTCGCCTCATACTCGGCGCGCGGGAGGAGCGCGTAGTGCGGGTGCTGGTCGGCCCGGAGCCAGCGGATAAGTTTCACGAGATTCTCCTCCGCCATCGTGGTGCATCCTGCGCTCGGGCGCGCCGGGCCGCGGCGGATGTGGAAGAAGATGGCGCTGCCCGCTCCGGCCACAGGCGGGTCGGAGTTGTGGCGGATCTCGACGAGCCAGCGGTAGGCAAAATCGCCGTGCCGCATCTTCTGCTTCTCGAACCACGGCGGCGGGTTCGCGGGATCGACGGTGACGTGCCGGTTGTAGTCGGGCGAGGTCACGTCATCGACCCATGCGTCGCCGGAGCCGACGGTGCGAAAGGGATACTTCGCCCCGGCCGGCAGCGCGGCGTCGTACGTGTAGATCTTCCCGATCCGGAAGATGCCGCTCGGCGCCCGCCCGTCGCGCTCCTGCTTGTGCGCGCCGGGCTCACCGGTGCCGAGGACGCCGCGGCCCCAGACGAGTCCGCTCTTGCCGTAAAGCACCGGCCACGCGGCTCCCGATGCGGCCCACCCGCCGTCTTTTCGCTCGAAAAGCTGCAGCCGTCCGGTCGTCGAATCCCACGACGGCGCCACGCTCACGATGAGCTGCCGCACGCCGTCGAGCTCGCCCGCGAAGGCGCCCGCCGCGAGGAGCACCGCCATGAGCGCGAAGCCGAGGCCGCGCTTGCGGGCGCGGATTCTCTTTCCCATCATCGCCGCCTTGAAAAAGCTTCCGCGCTCCGTTGCCGTCATTGTCATCATAGCGGCGGTGTTTCTCGTTTACGCCCCAGCGCTGCGCAACGGTTTTGTCTGGGACGACACCGCGCTCTGCTTCCGCGATCCGCTCATCCGCAGCTGGCAGCTCATCCCGGAGGGTTTCCGCCATTTTCTTTTCCTCGACGCCACGGCCTCGAATTTCTACCGCCCGCTCCAGCGGCTGACCTTCACCGCGGACTACCAGCTTTACTCCTTCGCGAATCCGTGGGGCTGGCATCTCACGAGCATCGCCATCCACGCCGCGGCGGCGGCGGCGCTGTTCTTTTTGCTGCGAAAGCTCAGCCGCACACGGCCTGCGAAAGCTCTCTCCAACGAAGTTTGCGAGTGGCTGGCGCTCGGCGCCGCGGTCGTGTGGGCGATCCACCCGCTGCACACCTCGGCGATCACCTACATCGCGGGGCGGGCCGATCCGCTGGCGGCGCTGTGCGGCTTCAGCGGGCT
>JAYTML010000531.1:0-11958 GCA_043728655.1 Chthoniobacter sp.
GCTCCGCTGATCCCCCTCGGAGCCAAGCGCTCCTGCGCGCCGGGCTGTGGCGAGATGCGGTTATTTCACCGCGTCTTCGGGCAGCTTCACCTTTCGCTCGCGAAGGAGGCGCTCGACCTCGGAGAGGAGGCCGGTGCGTTCGAGGCGGGCGTCGGCAGCGGCGGTGATGAGGGCGCGGTCGAGGCGCGGATCCTTGAGGGCGGCGAGCGTGTTGAGCGCGGCGCGGCGGGTTTCCTCGGAGGCGCTGGAGTCGGCGAGGAGCGCGGCGAGCGCGGTGCGGGTGGCGTCGGCTTTGAGGTCGGGATTTGCCAGCAGGCGGCGGGCGGCGGCGGCGGCGGCGATGACAAGCGAATCGCTGCGCGCGGCGAGGGCCTCGTCAATCTTTGGGAGCACCGATGCGTCGCCGAGATCGGCCAGGGCGATGAGGGCGGCGGGGGCGAGCGGGTTTTTCCAGTCGGCGACGAGCGCGGTGAAGCGCGGCGCGAGATCCTTTGCGCCGAGCGCGCCGAGGATGCGGATGGCGGCGCTGTTCCATGCGGTGTCGTTGCTGGCTTCGAGGATCCTTTTTGCCTCGTCCAAGGTCCGCGGGTCGCGCATGGCCACGAGGGCGGCGACGGCCTGGTCCGTGAGGTGGCTCTCCGAGACGTGCTCGATGGCGTAGGGGTAGCCGTCGCGCATGCCGTTCTTTCCGAGCAGCTCGGCGATGCGGAGCTTGGTGTGGAGATTCCGCTCGTGCCCGATGGCCGGCTGGAGTGCGCGGGCGGCGGCGGGCGAGCCGATGGTGAGCAGTGCCTCGACGGCGGCGCTGCGCGTGTTCGGCTCCTCGGGATCGAGCAGGCGCGAGAGCGGGGCGACGAGGCGCTCATCGGGCGTGCGCGCGGCGACCTCGCGTGCGCGGCCGGCGAAGAAGCCGCGCTCGACGTTATTCAGCGGCAGGGTGGTGAGGCGGACGAGGAGTGCGGCGGCGTCTGCATCGGGCAGCTCGGTGGCGGCTTCGAGCTCGGCTTCGCAGCGGAAGCCGGCGGCGATTTTCTCCTCCGCGCGCCGGGCGATCTCCGCGGCACCGGCGGCGGGGTCGATGCGAGCGAGGGCGATCTCCGTGGGATCCTGGTACGGGGCGTCGAGTGGCAGGCTTTGTGAAAGTGCGAGCAGCTTCTCCTTGGACGCTGCGAGGCGGAGTTTGCCGGCGGCCTCGATCTGCGCGGAGCGCTCGGCCAGGGAGCGAACGGGCTTTTCAAAATCGAGCTGAGCGAGGAGCGCGGGGTCGCGCACGGTGCCGAGATCGCCGACGGTCTGGAGCAGCGCGGCGCGGGCGGGGAGATTGCGTCCGGCGTCGGAGAGGGCGGCGGTGAGTGCGGCACCGGCGGCGGTGCGGAGGGCGTCGCTCTGCAAGTAATCTGCGGCGAGGACTGATCGCAGCGCGGCGGCTGCGGCGATGCGGACGGCCGGCGAGGGATCGGCGATGTGGCGCATGAGGGCCGGCGCGATGTCGGCGCGCTGCGCGGCGGGGAGCGCGCGCAGGGGGATGGCCGCGAGCAGCGGCACGGCAGCGGGGCCGGAGTTCTTTTCCAGCGCGGCGGTGAGGATGGCGGTGCGGCGGAAGCGGTCCGGCTCGGCGCGCATGGCGAGGAGTGCGGTCACGGATGCGAGCAGCGGATCGTTTTCATCCGCGAGCGGGGGGAGCGTGTGGTCGAGGGAGTTGTTGCGCTCGTTCACATTGCGGTAGCCGACGTCATTGCGTCCGAGGAAGAGCAGGCGCGTCTGCCCGACCTTGAGGTTCCGCATTTCCGAGGAGAAGCGGTAGCCGCCGAGCTCCGACGTGCCGAGGACCAGCTCCGGGCGTGCGAAGACGCCCTTCAGGACGCGCAGCGGCTTGAGCCGGAACTGCTGGTTCGAATTGCCCGACGAGCTTTTGCCGCCGGTGATGATCTGGATCACGGTGGCCTCCTCGACGCGCACGACGAGGATCAGCTCGGCGTTTGCGACCGCCTCCTCGAGCTCCAGGCCGCGGTACCACTCGTCGCGCGGCGGCTGCTGCTGGGCGAAAGCGGAGACGACCGGGAGGACGAGCGCGAGGAGGAGGGCGGGCGTTTTCATGCCGCGAGAGTAGCGGGGCGGCGGGCGGGAGGGATGAAAAAGGCGTGAGGGTTTTGTCAAAAGAATGTCAGCGCGGCAGGGGCGCGCCGCCCGATGTGAGGGCTGGCGTTTTCTCCAAAGAGGCGGCACCTTCACCGCATGAAACTCCTCCCAGTCTTCACGGTGCTCTTCCTCGCGGCCTCATCCCTCCACGCGGCTGCGCCGTCGGCGGAGGTGCAGCAGTTTCTCACGGAAGGGCAGACGGCTTTTAACAAGGGCGACTACCCGACGGCGAAGGGCGCGTTCGAGATGGTCTATCAGATGGACCCGCGAAATGTGCTGGCGATCAGCTATCTGACAAAGATCAAGGCGCTGGAAAAGGGCGTGCCGAAGGCGGTGGACCAGGAAAAGCAGCTCGCTGGACTGATCATCCCGAAGGTGCAGCTCAAGGAGGCGACGATCGGGGCGGTGTTCGATTATCTGAAGATGACCGCGGGAAAAATCTCGGACGGAAAGGCGTCGGTGAACTTTGTGCTGAAACTGCCGGATGACGTGATCAAGACGCAGACGATCACGCTCAATATGACCGACGCGCCTTTCACCGAGGTGGTGAAATACGTGGCCGAGCTGGCGAACCTGAACGTGCAGTATCAGAAGTACGCCGTGCTGGTGACGCCGAAGGGCGGTGCCGCGCCGGAAGCGCCTGCGCCGGTCGCGCCGCTTCAGTAAAGCACGCGGGCGAGGTAGAGGCCCTCGGCTGGGGCTTGGAAGTGCGTCTTCGGGTGGCCGTGGCCGGCGAGGAGCGTGTCGAGAAATGCCGGCTCCATGCGGCCCTGCGCGCAGCGGACGAGCGTGCCGGTGAGGAGGCGCACCATTTTGTAAAGGAAGCCGTCGCCGGTGAAGCGGAGCGTGAGGAGCGGGCCGCGGCGGGTGAGGTGGATCTGGCGGATCGTGCGGACGGTGCTGGCGGGCGGGTGGCCGCGGTTTGCGGCGAAGCCGGCGAAGTCGTGCGTGCCGGTGAGGTGCGTGGCGCAGGCGCGGAGGATGGCGGGATCGAGCGGGCCGGGGACGTGCCATGCGCGGCCGATTTCGAGCGGCGGAAAAATGGGGCCGATGTGGATGCGGTAGAGGTAGGTCTTTCCGCGCGCGAGAAAGCGGGCGTGGAAATCCGCGGCGGCGCGGGTGCAGCGGAGGACGCGGATTTCGGGCGGGAGGTTGGCGTTCAGCGCGGCGTGCCATTTCGCGGGCAGGAGGAAATCGCGCGGGACATCCGCATGGGCGACCTGCCCGAGCGCATGCACGCCGGCGTCCGTGCGGCCGGAGCCGTGGACCACGATGCGCTGGCCGCCCACGCGGACGAACGCCTGTTCCACGCGATCCTGCACGGAGTCGCCGCCGGCCTGGCTCTGCCAGCCGCGGAAGGGGCGTCCGTCGTAGGCGATGAGGAGGCGGAGGCGGGTGGTGGATGATTCGGACGGCATGTTGTAATTCTTCGCGACCACTTTTACAGAGCGGGAAACAGGAGCCCGCCCAGGAAGATCAACGACCCCGTCGCCAATCCGAACGCCGCCAATCCCTTCTCGCTCTTCCTGACCAGGATCCAACTCCAGATCGGAAGCGCGAACGAGGATGAGATGGCGGTGAGGACGCAAACATTTGAGACGGCGATTGGCGGCTCAAACAGCTCCAGTGGCAAAAGAAGGAGCGCGGCAGGGATGCTCAAGGTGGCACCTTGCAAAAAGCAAAAGCCGACCGTCGCGTAGTTCAGCGGGACGGGCCGCTTCAGCCAGCGCACGAGCCGGTGCATCCTACCCTCCGAGCATCGCCTGGGAATCCAGCCAGCCTTGCAGGATGAGCTGGGCGGCGACCTGGTCGATGACTTCGCGGCTTTGCTTCACGTTGCGGCCGGCTTCGTGGAGCGAGCGCTGGGCGGCGACGGAGGTGAGGCGCTCGTCCCAGAGCTTCACCTCGCAGCCGCAGGCGGCGCGGAGTTTCTCGGCGAAGGCACGGACTTTCTCGGCGGCGGGGCCGTAGCTGCCGTCCATGTTGCGCGGCATGCCGAGGACGATCATGCCGATTTTGTCGCGTGCGACGATCGCGGCGATGCGCGCCACGACGTCGGGGGTTTCCTTCACGCGGATCGTCTCCAGCGGGTGCGCGAGCATCCCGAGTTCGTCCGAGATGGCGACGCCGATGCGGGCGTCGCCGTGGTCAATGCCGAGGGCGCGTGTCATGGCGGAGAGGAGTCGGGCGTCGGGCGGCGGGAGTCAAGCGGCGCGGAGTTCACTTGGTCTGCATCTTGAAGACGCCGGTCCAGTCCACCCCGGGCGGGTGGTCGCGCAGCTCGGCGCAGCGGGCGAGGAAGACGGTGGCGAGCGCGTCGCCGGGCTGGGCGGCGAGGACTTCGTGCCACGCGGACTCGGCGGCGGCGAAGAAGCCGGCGCGGTAGGCGCGCACGGCGTCCTCGTGGCGGGCGATCCAGGCGGGCTCGGAGGTGACGGGGGTGCGCGCGCCGAGCACGGTGAAGACCTGCACGGGATGCGTCTTCCCTTTCACCAAGAGGAGATCGACGGAGCGCAGGAGAAAGGCGTCGCGCACGAGGGCGGCGGCGCTTTCGCCGAGGCAGAGGTCGATGCCGTATTCCTTGGTCACGCTTTCGAGCCGCGAGCCGAGGTTCACGGCGTCGCCGAGGACGGAGACTTCCATCTTCGCCTCGCAGCCGAGGTTGCCGACGATGGCGTCGCCGTGGTTCACGCCGAAGCCGACGGCGAGCTCGGGCAGGCCGCGCGTTTTCCAGGCGGCATTCAGCCGGGCGAGGGCAGCGCGCATCTCCAGCGCGGTGGAGATGGCGCGGCGCGCGTCGGTCTCCGGGCCGGCGGTGGCGATGCTGCCCCAGTGGGCCATGACGGCGTCGCCGATGAATTTGTCGAGCGTGCCCTCGTGGGCGAAAACGATGCCGACCATCTCGTTGAAGTATTCATTGAGCTGCGCGACGAGCGCGTGCGGGTCGGCGCTCTCGGTCATGGTGGTGAAGCTGCGGATGTCGGAGAAAAGGACCGTGATGCTCCGGCGCTCGCCGCCGAGGGAATTGAGGAAGCTGGCCGGGTTGTCGAGGATCTCGCGGACGGCGTCGCGGGAGACGTATCTTTCCAAAGTGCGGCGGACGCGCTGCTGCTCGCGGAGGTCGAGCGCCTGCTCAAAGACCGTCCACGTCATGGCGCTGCCGGCGAGCGCGAGGACGGGGCCGAGGAGGATGGGGAGCAGGCCGCTCGTATTGTAGAGCGTCTGCGCGCCGCCGTAGTACGCGGCGAGCAGCAGGGCGAGGAGGAAAAGGCGGACTGGCCGGCGGGCGATGCGCGCGCCGAGCAGCCACGCGGCGAGCCCGGCCGTGGCGATGAGCGCGAGGTTTTCCCACGGCTCGGTCTCGTGAATGAAGTCGCTGTTGAGCGCGGCGTTGATGGCATTGAGATGGATCGTGGGCGCGAGGACGGTGCCGAGCGGCGTCGTCAGCCGGTCCTCGGCCTGGTTCCCGGCGGCGCCGATGAGCACGATCTTGTCGCGGAAAAACTCGCCGCCATTGTAAGGCGGCGCGGCCCACATCGACTCGACGAAAATCTCGTACAGCGACTTTGGCAGCACATCCTCGCAGTAGCGCACGCGCACGGCGTCGCGGGTGGCGGGGATGAGGCTGGCGTAACCCGCTTTCTCCAGACCGCGGGCGGCGAGCGAGAGCAGCTCCTCGCTGTCCTGCGCGGGCGGCAGGCCGAAAAACTCCAGCGCCGTGGTGCGGTAGTGGACGCGCCGGACGATCTGGTCCGGGTCGGTGCGGACATTGACAAAGCCGAGCCAGGAGCCCGGTCCGGACGGGCGCAGGACGGGCGTGGGCAGGATGTGGACGGGCTTGCGGTTGACGGTCGTCTGGGCGGCGTCCGCGTCATCGGCCACGTCCTTGAAATTCGTGCCGAGGACGACGCGGTCGGGCCAGCGGTCGAGCGCCTCGCGGAAGGGCTTGTCGCCGTAGCGCGGGGCGGGAAACAGCATGTCGAGGATGATGGCGCGCGCGCCGGCCTGGGCGAGGCGGTCGATCAGGAGCGCGTAGATTTCGCGGTTCCAGGGAAAGGGCTCGCGCATGAGCTGGAGGCCGCGGGATTTGTCGAAGTCGTCGGCGAAGACGTTGTCGAGGCTCTTGGTGGCGTCGTCGAGGGCGAGGAAGACGAGCTGCGGATGCTGGGGCGAGCGGCGGGCGGCGCCGTTCGTGGTCAGCCAGTCGGTGACGGCGAGCTCGGCGCGGGAAAAGCGCTGCTCGGTGAGGTGGAGGAGCGCGATGCCGAGCGTCCACGCGAGGCAGATCACCGTGAGGGTGCGGCGGTGTTTGACGAGCCCGGGCGACATGGGCGCCTATTTGATAGCGCGCAGGCTTTCGGCGACAACGCCGGAGATTTCCGGGGCTGGGCGCGCTCCCTCTCCGGGCTTGACTCCGCGGCGCCCGCCCGGAACTCTCCGCGCCATGTCGCACCGAAATTTCCCGGCGTTCCTCGCGACGTCGATCCTCTCCCTAAGCCTGAGCGCTGCGGCGCTGGCGGGCGCGCCTTACACCCAGGCCACCGTGACGCGCACGGAAAACAAGGTCAGCTACGGCACCGTGCAGGGCGACCGGAGCAATACCCGCCCGGCGGAGTCGCAGGACGTGGTGAAGGCAAAAAACTTCCTCCTCAGCGAGACGGAATCGCGCGCGGAGCTGAAATACGACGACGGCACGATCGTCCGCATCGGCCAGAACACGATCTTCACCTTTGAGGCAAACAGCCGGACGCTGGATCTGAAGAAGGGGACGTTCGTCTTCTTCATCCCGAAAGGGCAGGGCGGCGGCACGATCAAGACGCCGAGCCTCACCGCGGCGATCACCGGCACGGTCGGCAAGGTTTCGGAAAATCTCATCGCGATCCTCGAAGGCGAGGTCGTGCTCAAACCGTCCGGCCGGATCGTACATGCCGGCGAATTCGCCCGGCGCGAGGCGGACGGGACGATCACGATCGGCAAGTTCGATCCGCTGAAAATGTGGGACGGGAAGCTGATGACCTTCAACGGGCCGCTGCCCGGAATTCCCGAGGCGCTGCTCGGCACGCCGCTGCTCGATTTGCGCGAGCTGGACGCCATCGAGTCCCGCGACCGCGTCATCGGTTCGCCGTCGGGCATCGCGCATTTCTTCCCCGACCCGACGCCGAGGCCGGCGACGCCGCGGCCAGCCACTCCGGTTCCGGCCACACCGGTCCCAGCCACGCCCGTTCCGGTCACGCCGGAGCCGGTTTACGATTTTGTCGGCGAATAGCGGATGACTTCCACGACTATGAAAACGCGCATCCCACTTTTTGCGGCACTCCTTTTCACCGGCGCACTCCAGGCGCAGGACGGCAAGACCTACACCTACCGCACCGGCACCGCCGGCCCGGCCAAACAGAGCGCCGATGAGGTCGAGGACATCGGCGTCATCAGCGAGTCCAAGGGGCAGTCGAAATGGCGCATCAACGCCTCCGGCCGCGCGCAGTACACGAGCAATGCGATCCTCAGCGGCAACCACGGGAGCGACGATTTCCTTTTCCTCCCGACCGTCGAGGTGGGCTACCACACGCCGCTCGGCAAGCACTTCAGCTTTGATCTCTCGGCGAAAATCGAGTCCGCCATCTTTGGCGAGCACAGCGACCGGAGCTTCGTCGGCTACAGCGCCGTGGCCACGCTCGACTACACCTACAAGCCCGGCCTGCCGCGCGTTTACCTGACGGTCGAGCCGTACCGCTTCGACGCCTTTGACAGCGGCGAGCTGGCGACCCAGGCGGTGGGCTTCACCGGCGGTGTGGACTGGGGACGCGGCTTCAATGCCGGGCGCTCGCTGGTCTTTGCGGGCTACAGCTTCTCCGGCTACATCGCGGACCCGAGCGTGGACAGCCGCATCGCGCACCGCGCGGTCCTCGGCCTGGCGCACCAGATCCGCTCGAACCTGACGGGGCAGGCCTACTACGCCTACCAGTACAGCGACTACACGGACTTCGGGCGCAACGATCACCGCAATGTCATCGCCGGAAACCTCATCTACCAGTTTGCCGACCACTTTTTCGGCACGCTCAACGCGAGCTGGGTGAACAACGACTCGACGCAGAACCACGGCAGCTACCAGGGCGTGGGCGCCGGGCTGGGGCTGACGCTGCAGTATTGAAAAACCGGGCGCACCTTGCGCCGCGTTCGCCCGCTCCATGACGACCGCGAACAAGATCACCATCGCGCGGATCCTGATGATCCCGCTTTTCGTGATGATGGCCATCTACTACGGCCGCAGCGTGCAGCACGGCGCGCCGCTGGAGTGGCAGCGGTGGACGGCCATCGCCATCTTCGTCGCCGCCGCTGCGAGCGACGGCATCGACGGCTACATCGCCCGCCGGTACAACCAAAAAAGCCGGCTCGGTGTGATCCTCGATCCGCTCGCGGACAAAGGGCTGCTGCTCAGCGGCATCATCACGCTGAGCGTGTCGAACTGGGGTTACGAGTTTCCCGTCTGGTTTCCCGTGCTGATCGTCGCGCGGGATGTGGTCATCCTCTCCGGCACCCTCACGCTGCACTATCTCAATGGCAGCGTCCGCGTGAAGCCGAGCTGGACGGGCAAAACGGCGACCGCGATGCAGATGGTCGCCATCGCGCTGTGCATGCTCCAGTGGAATTGGTTTCAAAAGTCGCTCGCCATTGGAAGCTGGCGGCTCGACGTTGGCTCCCTTGATTTGTCCGTCTGGCTGGCCGGCTTTTTCACGCTCGTCTCCGGATTCGGATACGTCGTGGAGGGCATGAGGCAGCTCCATGCCAAAGGCCACGGCGATCCCAAATCCTGGCACGAACTCTAAAAAAATGTCCCGCACCGTCGCTATCATCGGACGCCCCAATGTGGGCAAGTCCGCTCTCTTCAACCGCCTCGCTGGGCGGAAAATCTCCATCGTCCACGACATGCCCGGGGTGACGCGCGACCGCATCACCGCCGTCTGCAAGCTGGGGAATGATCCCTTCGAGATCATCGACACCGGCGGCATCGGCGCAAATGTGGACTCGAACTTCACGCAGCAGGTCCGCGCCGAGGTCGAGATCGCGCTGACCGCGGCGGACGTGCTCATTTTCGTCGTCGATGGCATGGACGGGCTCACGCCGCTCGACTCGGAGCTGGCGCGGATGCTCCGGCGCGTGGACAAGCCGCTCATCCTCGCCGTCAACAAGATCGACGTGGACCAGCACGCGCCGCGCGCTGCGGAGTTCAGCCGGCTGGGTTTTGAAAACCTCATCGCCATCAGCGCCGAGCACAACCGGGGCATCCTCCCGCTCACCGCGTGGGCCGAGCGCCTGCTTCCGCCCTCATCCTTCGCTCCGACGGACCCCGCCCTCCAGTCGCCCATCCGCATCGCCATCGTCGGCCGCCCGAATGTCGGAAAATCCTCGCTGACCAACGCGATCCTCGACGACGATCGCACCCTCGTCAGCCCGATCAGCGGCACGACCCGCGACGCCGTGGATATTCCTTACGAGCGCCACGGCAACCGCTACGTGCTTATCGACACCGCCGGCATCCGCGCCCGCACGAAGGTGGACAATGTGGTCGAGGTCTTCAGCGTCATGCGCAGCGAGGCCAGCATCCGCCGCGCGGACCTGTGCTGCCTGGTCATCGACGCCACCATGGGCGTCACCGCGCAGGACAAAAAAATCGCCGGACTCATCCAGGAGGCGTGCAAGCCGTGCGTCGTCGCGATCAACAAGTGGGACCTCATCCGCGACCGGACCGCCGACAAGGAATCCCTCACCGCCGTGCTCGACGGCATGCGCGCGGAGCTGTTCTTCCTCGACTACGCGCCCACCATGCTCGTCTCGGCAAAGACCGGCGCGGAGCTGACGCGGCTTTTCAAAACCATCGAGCGCGTGAAAGTGGAGGCGCACGAGCGCATCGGCACCGGCGTCCTGAACCGGCTTTTCCAGACCGTGATGACCCAGCACCCTCCCGGCGTCCGCGGCGGCAAGCGCTTCAAAGTGCTCTTCGCCACCCAGCCCGAGAACAAGTCCTCGTGGCCCATCCCCGTGCCCGAGTTCGTCCTTTTCGTGAATGACGAGAAGCTCATGGACAAAACGTACCGCCGCTTCCTCGAGACCCGGCTGCGTGAAAAGCTCCCCTACAGCGGGCTGCCGCTGCTCTTCCGCTTCCGCGCCCGGGAGGCCCGCGACAAGAGCAAAGAAACCCGCGGGCAGAAATTCGGCCGCCACCCCGAGACCGGCGGCAAGCCCGGCCCCCGCGGCCCGCGCCCCAAGCGCACCACCAGCAAGGCCGACAAATCCAGCCGCCGCCTCGGCGGCTGACGCCCGGCCGGCGCGCGGCGCCGCGGTCGGAAAATGACAGGAATCCGCGAAGCTGCTACGCTCACGGAAGCCGCATGCAGCTCGATTTCTTCCGCCAGCTCACCGACCGCCTCCGCTCGGCGATCCAGCCCCGGAGCCATGCGCCGGTCATCGCCCCCGCGGCGGGCGACGCCGCCGATCTGGAGGAAAACGCCCGCGCGCTCTTCCGGGCGCTCGGGTGCGACGACCTCGCCGCGGGCGTCCGCGTCCGCTGGAACTCCCGCATGCGCAGCACCGCCGGCACCGCCTATTCCGCGAAAACCCTCGTGACGCTCAACCCCCGCCTTCGCGAGTTTGGCGACGCCGAGATCGACCGCACGCTGCGGCACGAGCTCGCCCACCTGCTCGCGCACCACCGCGCCGGACGCCGCCGCATTTCACCCCACGGACCCGAGTGGCAGCAGGCCTGCCGGGATCTCGGGCTCGACGATGAAAAGCGCTGCCACGACCTCCCGCTGCCGCGCCGCCAGATGAGCGCGCGCCATTTTTACCGCTGCCCGGGCTGCGCCACCGTGCTCTCCCGCGTCCGCCCGCTCCGCGGGAAATCCGCCTGCCTCGCCTGCTGCCGCCGCCACAACTCCGGGCACTACGCCGACCGCTTCCGTTTTGGCAAGATTGCCGCGCCACCGGCCTGAAAAGAGTTCTTGCCCGCACCCCAGCCCGTTGGTTCAGTCATTAGACGTTTCCCGGATTGCTCCCCGACCTTATGAAGAAAGTGATTTTCCTCGCACTGACCGCCTTCGCCCCGACCGTTTTTGCGGAACCCCCGGCGAAGATCGACGTCAGCAATTTTCCCCAGCAGTCGAAGATGATCGACGATGTGGTCGTCCCGGTGCCGAGCGAGATTTTCGCCGTGCTCGACAAACTTGGTCCAAAGCCGAACTGGGCGGCGGTGCAGCACAAGATGACCAGCGTCGCGCAGCCCATCGGTGATCAGTCGCAGATCGCCCTGATGCTCGGCGCGGTCATCGCCGAGGGCTTCATCGCCGTCGAGGCCGAGGACGCGAACGAAGTGAAGCAGATCGGCAAAAGCGTGCTCAATCTGGCGAAGGCGCTCGGCGTGGAGAAAAAGGCGCAGGTCCGCGCAAGGGCCATCACTGACGCGGCGGAGGCGAAGGACTGGAATGGCGTCCGCAAGCAGCTCGACAAGGCGCTCGAAGATGTGCGCGAGGCCATGATGGATCTGAACAGCGGCGCGCTGTCCCAGCTCGTCAGCCTGGGCGGCTGGCTGCGCGGCACCGAGGCCCTGACCGCGGTCGTGAACAACCAGTACAGCAAGGACGGCGCGGAACTGCTGCATCAGCCGATCCTGCTCGATTACTTCGAGAAACGGCTCGCCAACATGAAGCCGCGGATGAAGCTCAACCCCATCGTCATCAAGGTGCAGAAGGGCGTCCTCGAAATCCGCCCCCTGATGGGCCTGCCCAATTCCGGCGACATCTCGGCGAAATCCGTGAAGGAGGTCCA
>JAYTML010000532.1:0-5020 GCA_043728655.1 Chthoniobacter sp.
GTCATCAGCGCTGCCGCGAGTATGCCGAATGCACCCATCGCCACGAGCACTTCGATCAGCGTGAAGCCGGACTTTCCTGGCGTTGCCTTATCAAAGCTCACTTTTCGAAATCCCTCCTCTCGAAACCACCGTGACAAGACTGCGGGTCTGGACGCGCGAGGAACGGCGTCCCGTCCAGGTGAGCGTGGCGATCACCTTGACGGCACTCGCTGCACTCAGCTCCTGGGCGGCCGCGGTGAAGGTGACCGACGGACTGGAAGTGCCGGTCCACGTGGCTTGGAGCGTTTTCGCCGAAGCCAGGTCGCAGGCCGAGATCGTGAGCGTTTCCTGCGAAACCGTGATCCCCAGCAGCGACTCGGGCCGGCTGGTCCAGACCTTGCCGGTGATGCCCGTGCCGCTCGTCAATTCAGGCCATGCGAGCGCGCGAATTTGATCGATCCGCTGTTCGAGGCCAGAGCCCACCAAGGCATCCTCCTCCGCCGCCGAAGCCAGCTTGCCGCTTTGCAAAACGATCGCAAACGCCCCGAGAAAACCGATCGCGACAATGCCCAGCGCCACGATGACTTCGACCAAGGTAAAGCCGCTGCGCCCTCTGAAAAGCGCGGACCCGCGCATCGCCGGAGAGCGCCTGCCGAGGCGTGACGTGCTCAATTCTGTAGGTCGCATATTGGCCATAAACTGCATGAGCGAGCGTTGTTCGATCTCTCAGAGCCCTCCTGCGATAGCTCGCTCCGTGCCCACCTGCCACCTTTCGCCCTCGTCCGATCTATTATTACGATTTGGAAAAAGCCCAAACTGCGCGCCCAAGCCGGAAGCAGCTTTTTGGGGGAGCCGGGCTTCGCCGCGGACGGAGGGACTGCGCGCGGCTCAGCGCGAGATATCCGACTGGCTCAGGATCTTGAACTGCTGGCCCTCGAGGACCGAGGTGGCGCACTCATTGTCCTCGACGTGCAGCGCCAGGGCGGTGCGTCCGCGCGGGCGGGTGAGGAGGGCGTAGCTGCCGAAGATATTGCACTCGGCGGCGAGGAGCGCGGCGAGGAGGCGGCCGAGTTCGGCGGCGCCTTCCTTGAGCTCGACGACCACGAGTTCGCAGATCGAGAAGGGGATGGCGTGCTCGATGAACATCTGCTGCACGCTCTCGGGATCGCTCACGACGATGCGGACGATGGCCGTGTCCGCGGAGTCCTGCACGCTGATGGCGAGGACGTGGATGTGGCGCTCATTCAGGACGCGCACGACATCGAGCAGCGTGCCGACGCGGTTTGGGAGAAAGATGGAGAACTGCGTGACGCGCTGGCCGCCAAGTTTCTCGGTTGTTTGCGGGGAGTCGAAAGGCATCGGATTTAGCGGTAGCTGTAGATGAGGCAGAAAGCGGAGGGTTCGCCTTCGGCAAGCTCCAGCTTGATATAGTAAGGCCCGCTGACGCTCGGCGCAAAACCTGCGGCGGCGACCGAGGTGTCCGAGAAAGGCTCGGTGGCGACCGGCTTGCCGGTTTCATCAAAGACGGTGATCGCCACTTTTTTCGCGGTCTCGCCGGCGCCGACGGTGAACCAGTACTGGTTGCCCGCGTAGAGGTTCACCTGGATGAGCGGGGACTTGCCGGCTGCAAACTTCCCGGACCAGTTGCCGTCGCGGATCTTGAAGCCGTCATTCGAGAAGGCGCCGGCGATTTCGAGGGCGAGCTTGCGGGCGGCGACTTCATCGTCGCCGGCGGCGCGGAGCGGGGTCGCGGCCGTGGCGGCGGCGAGGGCGAGGGAGAAAAGGAGGCGCTTCATTTGGTTTGTTTCCGGGTGATTTCCTTCACGACCTCGGAGGTGAGGCTGTTGAGCTGCTTCACATCCTCCGCGCTGGGCGCGTGGTCGGGCGGGAAGGCGATGAGCTTTTCCAGTCCCACCATCGTCTTCTGCACGACAGCCACGCTTGCATCGCCGCGCACCTTTTCGCTGATCTTTTCGAGCCGCTTGTTCAGAAAGGCGACGACGCCCGGCTGGCGGAGAATCTTCGCCCCGGCCTCGGTGTAGTTTTTGGCGATGTAGCCGCTCATCACTTCCGTGGCGCGCAGCCAGCCGCCCACGGTGACGAGAGTGACGAGGTCCGCGTCCTTGCGCTCGGTCATCGCGGATTTCACTTCATTCTGCGTGGCTTCGAGCTCTTCCTTGAGCTGATCCCACTGCTTCTGGTCGGCGAAATTTACGATGCTGCCGCCCCGCTCTATCACGTCCTTGCTCACGCCGAGCGTCTTGGCGATGGCGACGATGTCTTTGCCGATGTTTTTCACCTGCGGCGAATCCTCCGCCTCGATCGCCACGTAGCCGTCGGCGATGAGTCCGCCGAGGTTCAGCGCCATCTGCTCGCGGCTGGTGTAATTGGTCGCGATGGGCGGGCGGAACATCTTCGTCCAGTCGATCTTTCCGAGCTTGTTCAGCGAGGCCATGAACTCGCCCGGCATCGGGATGGAAAGATCGTCCGTCTTCGTTGCAGCGGCGATTTCCTCTGGGGTGAGCGGCGTCGCGTCGGCGGCCGCGGAGACGCATAGACAAACGGCCGCGAGGCCGCCCGCGAAGATGCGGAGAGTGGGAATCATGGGCGGACGTTAGCGGGAGGGAGAGAGGGAGTGAAAGTGCAAAGTGCCGGATGAGAGTGCAAAGCACGCCCGCGCGTTCACTTTCCACTTTCCCTTTCACGCCCGCTCCCTACCCTGCGCCGCCTATGAAAGCCAAAGTCATCGTGATGCCGAAACAGACCGTGCTCGACCCGCAGGGCGTGGCCGTGCGCGACGCCATCCATCACCACGGCCTGCCGGCGGTGAAAGCCGCGCGCGTCGGCAAATTCATCGAGCTCGAACTCGACGGGACGCAGACCGAGGCGCAGCTTCATGAGGTCTGCCGCGACCTGTTGAGCAATCCGGTGATCGAGGACTATCAGCTGAGTGTGGAGAGCTGAGTGCCGGTTGACGCCGGCCGCGGTTTCCCGCAGCACACCAAGCCATGCTGTTTTTCCTCTGCGTTCTGCTTCCGCCGCTTGCGGTGTTTTTCACCGGGCGGATGGGCAGCTTTTTTCTCAGCCTCATTCTCACGCTCCTTGGCTGGCTGCCGGGGGTGATCCACGCATTTTTCGTCGTCAGCGACTATAAGAACGAAAAGCGCCTCCGCGAAATCATGAAGGACCTCCGCCACTAACCCACCCCGCAAACCAGGCGCGTCACTCAACTCCCAACCCTCAACCATCCACCTCCTTGAAAGCCGCCGTCATCCGTTTCCCCGGTTCCAATTGTGATCAGGACCTCGTCCTCGCCCTGCGCGAGCTTGGGGTCGAAACCGATTTCGTCTGGCACAAGGACGAGTCCGTCGCGGGCTACGATCTCATCGCGCTGCCGGGCGGATTTTCCTACGGCGACTACCTCCGCTGCGGAGCCATCGCGCGCTTTTCGCCGATCATGAAAGCCGTCAAGGCCGCCGCCGCGTCCGGCACGCTCGTGCTCGGCATCTGCAATGGCTTCCAGATCCTCTGCGAGGCCGGCCTGCTGCCGGGAGCGCTCATCCGCAACCGCGACCTGCATTTCCGCTGCGAGCATCTCCACGTCCGCGTGGAGGATGTCGCGAACCCTTTTCTCCACGAGACCAAGACGGGCGAGCTGCTCCGCATCCCGATCGCCCACGGCGAAGGCAGCTACACCGCCGACGCCGCCACGCTCGCAGAGCTGAACCAGACTGGCCGCGTGCTCCTGCGCTACACCGACGCGAACGGCGCGGCGCTCGACTCCGCCAATCCCAACGGCTCCGCCGAAAACATCGCCGGCATCTGCAACGCCGCGCGCAACGTTTTCGGCCTCATGCCGCACCCCGAGCGCGCGTGCGACCCGCGCCTCGGCAGCACCGACGGGCGCGTGATCTTCCAGTCCATCCTCAGCACCCTCGGCGTGCGCAAGGCGGCCTGAGGTTTTGTTCCGCCTGTGCAAAGGGCTTGAGGCTGCCGCGCGCTTTGCCACATTCGGCTTATGACGCTCGCCGAACTGCCCATCGCCATCGACACGGAGGAAATCGCGAGCTTCTGCCGCGAGCGCGGCATCCGCCGGCTGGCCGTATTCGGTTCCGCTTTGCGCGCCGACTTCACGCCGGCCAGCGATGTGGATTTGCTCGTCGAATACCTGCCGGGTCGGCATCCCGGCCTGATGCTTTTCCGCCAGCAGGACGAACTCGCCGCGCTGCTCCGCCGTCCTGCCGATCTCCATACGCCCGCATCCCTCAGCCGGCATTTTCGCGACGAAATTCTGGCCACTGCCGTCCCGATCTATGAGCAAGCATGAGCCGCTCGTGACGCTCCGGCAGATCGAGGATTTTGCGAGGCAGGCCGCGCGCCTCGGCGCTGAAGGCAGCCGCGCACATCTCGACTCCGACTGGAAATACCAGCTCGCCGCAGAGCGCGCGGTCGAGCTGATGGGTGAAGCGGTGAATCGTCTGCCCGTGGAATTGTGCGAGCGCCACGCCGGGATTCCGTGGCGCGAAATCATCGGGATGCGCAACAGGCTCATCCACGGTTACGACGGTGTGGACTACGACATCATCTGGGACGTGCTCCAAACCCACGCGCCCCGGCTGGCCGAACGCCTGCCCGGGATCATCGCGGCCGAGTCGTAGTCTGCCAGCGTCGCGAACGATTTCCTTGTCGCGCCGCGCCGGAGCCGCAACGATGCGCGCTCATTTTTTCCCGACATGACCGAGCCGCAAATCACACCCGCCATCATCGCCAAGCACGGCATCTCGCCGGACGAATACGCACGCATCCAGACCATCCTCGGACGCGAGCCGAACTTCACGGAGCTGGGCATCTTCTCCGTCATGTGGAGCGAGCACTGCTCGTATAAAAACTCGAAGCGCGAGCTGCGGAAATTCCCCACGACCGGGCCGACGGTGCTGGTGAAAGCGGGCGAGGAAAACGCGGGCGTGATCGACATCGGCGACGGCTGGGGCATCGCGTTCAAGATGGAGAGCCACAACCATCCCAGCGCCATCGAGCCGTT
>JAYTML010000533.1:0-1519 GCA_043728655.1 Chthoniobacter sp.
AGCGCCGCCGGCTGCGGCGCGGGCTGCGCCAGTTGCAGCGGCTGTTTCACCACCCCGGCGAGCAGCGCCATGACGAGGAGGGCGAGGACGTGCAGCACCACGGACGCCAGCACGCCGATCGTCACCTGACGGCGCGGCGGCGCGGCCGAGATGTCGGGAATCCAGGCAAAAAGCGGCGCGGTGAACCGGTCGAGAGCCGTCCTCATGGCGTCAGCGGGCGGATGACCGCCGACTTCATTTCGCCGACCACATCGTAGAGGGAAAGCTGCGCGCTCCACTCCACGTCCGCGGCGCGGTCCGTGCCCATGAGCACGCGGCCATTGCGCGATGCGTGGAGGGCGGCGGCGGGTTCGGGGTAAAGGCGGGTCACACCGAGCGCGGCGTGCGCGGAATCGCTCAGGCTTTCCGCCCCGAGATACGCGATGAGCAGGCCGGCCGCGCAGCAGTCCTCCAGCGCGAAATCGCTGAACGTCCCCGCGCAGACGATGACCACATGCTGCGGCCAGCTCGCGCGCAGCACGGCGGCGAGCGCCCCGATATTCAGCACCGCGCCCACGAGCACCCGCTCAGCGCCCTCGCACGCGCGCAGGGCGATCGTGCCATTCGTCGTCGTGGTGATGATCCGCCGGCCGCGCACCTGCTCGCGATATTCGAGCGGCGAATTCCCCATCTGAAAACCGGGAATGATGTCGCCGTGCCGTTCACCGCCCAGCAGCGCCTCGGGCATCCGCACCTTCAGCGACAGCGCCTCCTCGATGGTCCGCACCGGATAGATCTCCGTGGCCCCGTGCGCCAGCGCCGTGACCATCGAGGAGGTCGCGCGCAGCACGTCGAAAACGACACACGTCGTCTTCGAGAGATCGCGCACCGGGAGGACGGTGGCGATTTCCGCGGGATGAAGGACGACGTCGATGTACATGAATGAAAACTTTCGAGGGCTCGCAGCCAGTTATCCATCAATCCCCCGCATCCATCAACCCTTCCCCCGCCCGCGCGGCCACGTCTTGCGCGCGTGATGAAACAGATACTGCTGCGCGTAGCCGCCGAACGGACCGAAATACTCCGCCGAAAAGGCGCGCAGCCGCTGCGCCGTCACTTTGCGCTTTCGTTTGAAATAAAGCTCCCGCAAGACCCGCTCGATCCACACATCGATCGGAAACGCCCGCAACCGCCCGAAGCCGAAGAGCAGCGCGCAGTTTGCCACCTTCTCCCCCACCCCGGGCAGCCGGCACAGCTCCGCGCGCGCCGCGTCGTCGTCGAGCTGAGCGACGTTCCCCAGATCGAGCGCGCCCTCCGCGATCATCCGCGCCGAGCCGAGCAGAGTCTTCGCGCGAAAACCCAGCGCACACGCGCGCAGGTCCGCCTCGCTCAGCCGGGCCAGCGCCTCCGGCGTCGGATACGCGAAAACCTCGCGCCCGCCGGACTCCAGCCGCGCCCCATAGCGACGCCGCAGCGTGTGCGAGATCTGCGCGATGTGCGCGACCTGCTTCATCGACGACGTGATGAACGTCGCCACGCA
>JAYTML010000534.1:0-1999 GCA_043728655.1 Chthoniobacter sp.
GCGAAGCTCCACACCGCGCGCAGCCGCAACGACCAGGTCGCCCTCGACCTCCGGCTTTACCTCCGCGACGAGGCCGACGCCCTCGCCGCCGCGCTCCGCGAAATGCAGCGCGCCCTCACCGCCCTCGGCGCGCGGCATGCGGACATCATCATCCCCGGCTACACGCATCTCCAGCGCGCGCAGCCCGTCTATTTCGCGCACCACCTGCTCGCCTACGTGGAGATGTTCGACCGCGACCGCGACCGCGTGCTCGACGCGCGCAAGCGCATCAACGTCTGCCCGCTCGGCTCCGGCGCCATCGCCGGCTCCACCATCCTGCTCGACCGCGAACTCATCGCGCGCGAACTCGGCGTCCCCGCCGTCACGCAAAACAGCATGGACGCCGTGAGCGACCGCGACTTCGCCGTGGAGCTGCTCGCCGCGCTCGCGCTCGCCGCCGTGCATCTCTCGCGGCTCAGCGAGGACGTGATCCTTTGGGCTTCGAGCGAGTTCAAATTCATCACGATCAGCGACGCCTTCACCACCGGCAGCTCGCTCATGCCGCAGAAAAAGAACCCCGACGTCGCCGAGCTCACGCGCGGCAAAACCGGCCGCGTCATCGGCAATCTCGTCTCGCTCCTCACCACGCTGAAGGGCCTGCCGATGACCTACAACCGCGACATGCAGGAGGACAAGGAGCCCGTCTTCGACAGCGTGGATACGATCAAGACCGCCCTCGCCGTCTTCGCCGCGATGCTCGACGGCATCAGTGCCAACGCCCCCGCCTGCGCCGCCGCCGTCGCCGACCCGATGCTGCTCGCCACAGACCTCGCCGACTACCTCGTGAACCGCGGAATCCCATTCCGCCAGGCGCACGAAGTCATCGGCAAAGCCGTCGCACTCTGCGGGCAAAAGCAGTGCGAACTCCCGCAGCTCACGCTCGCCGACTACCAGGCGCTTTCGCCGGCATTCACCGCCGACGTTTTTGAAATCCTCACCGTCGGGAAGTCGATGCTGGCCCGCCAGGCCATCGGCGCCCCCAGCCCGCAAAACGTCGCCGCGCAACTGGCGCGCTGGGACGCGAAGCTGGCCCACGACCAGTCCGAGTCATGACCTTTCACCACTTCATCACCGACTCCGAGGGCTGGCGCACGGTCGCGGACGACACGGTCTTTGCGAATCCCTACATCGAGGTGCATCGCCCGACGGTGACGACTCCGACGCGGTCCGAGCCGTTTCAGTGGACGGTCGCGCATCGCAAAGGCGCGGTCGTGGTCGCGCCGATGACGGCGGATGGAAAGCTCGTGATGGTGCGGCAGGAGAGGGTGCCGATCCGGGCGACGATCTGGGAATTCCCGGCCGGGCAGATCGACGACAATGAGGAACCCGACACGATCAGCGCCACGGGCCTGCGCGAACTGCGCGAGGAGAGCGGCTACGAGCTGGCGGCGGACGGCGAACTGATTGCGCTCGGCCACTTTTTCCCGAGCGCCGGCTTCACCGACGAGCACAGCCACCTCCTGCTCGCGCGCGGCGTGGCGCCCAGCCCGCGCGGCTCCGCGCACGACGAGGCGGAGGCGATCACGGACTGCCGCGCATTCACGCGGGAGGAGTTTCGTGCGATGGTCGCCAGCGGCGAGATCCGCGACGCGAATACGCTCGCGGCGTTCGCGCGGCTGGTGGCGATGGGGCTTTGGTAGCGCTGCCTTTTCTCTCGAAACACGCCGCGCCGTCGCTAGCGTCCGCGCATGTTTTTGCACCGCGCGCTTTTCCTGAAACTGATCCTGCTACTCGCCGCCCTCCCGCTCGCGACGGGCGCGCGCACATTTGCGGACGAGATGAACAAACTGACCGCCGAGGAAGCTGCGGCGGGGTGGAAGCTGCTCTTTGACGGCAAGGTAGCGCCCGGCCTTCGCGGGGTGAAGAATCCCGACTTCCTGAAGGCTGGATGGAAGATCGTGGACGGCGAACTGACCTGCCCGAAGGAGGTGAAGCAGATGGGGAAAGTCACGGGCGGCGA
>JAYTML010000535.1:0-1873 GCA_043728655.1 Chthoniobacter sp.
GCGGCGAGGCCGGGGATTTTCACGGCGCTGTTGATGATGAGCGCCTTGATGAGCTTGTGGTCGGCTCCGAACATCAGCGTTCCCTTTTCGGTCAAAAACAGCCCGGAGACCGCGCCGTAGAGGAGCGCGGCCTCGCCCGCGACATGGGGCGCGGCAAAGCTGGTGCCGGAAGCGACGCCGGCGACGAGGTCGTTCTGGCCGAAATAGTTGATCGCCAGCGTGGACCAGAGGTTCGTGCCCGGTGCGACGACGTGGACGCCGGCGCGGCCGCCTGCGAGCGGCCGCCATGAGCTGTAGGGTGCCACGCGCCCGACGGGCGTGCGGCCGGTGTCAAAGATGCCGTTGGCGGCGGGATTCACGACGTCGAGCGCGCCGACGGAGAGGCCGTTGAAGGAGTCCGCGGGCGAGCCGACGAGGCCGGTGTCCTCGCCGGAATTGCCGGCGGAGATGACCATGAGCCGGTTGAGGTAGGTGCCGGTGGTGCCGCCGGTTTTGCCCGCGTAGCCGGCGTATTCGTCCATCAGCAGCGACTCGCCGAAAGATGAGCCGTCGAGCTGCGCGGCGCTGGTGGGGGTCGAGCCCCAACTGTTGTTCACCACGCTGGCGCCGGAGAGCACGGTCACGTAATGGAGGGAGTTGTTCAGCGAGAGAAAGCCGGCTTTCGAGCCCGAGCCGTCGAAGATCGCGCCATAGTAGCGGGCGAGCGGAGCGACTCCGAGAAAGGGCACGGTGGTCACGCCGTCGGAGACGGAGGTGTATTCCCCGGCCATCACGCCGGCGACGAATGTGCCGTGGAAATTGTTGTCCGTCGGGTCGTTCGCGCCGCTGAAATCCTTCACGTCCTGGTAGCCGAAGGAGCCGTAGTAGAGGTCGCCGGGGTTTGGCCCCAGGCCGCTCTGGCGGTGGCCGTCGAAACCGTCGATCCCGTTTCCCTCCTCGCCGCGCACCTCGATGTGGCCGACGATCGCGCCGTAGCCGGCGAGGCCGTTCGCGTCGAAGTAAGGGAGATTCCCGCGCAGGTAGGGGACGGAAAGATCGAGAGCCTGCGCGGAAAGGACGGCTGCGAGCGAGATTGCGGCGGTGACCGCCACGCGGACGCTTTTCGAGAGTGCAGCGAGTTTTAAAAAGCGTGTCATCCCTCGACTGCGTTCCGTCCCGCCTTCGCCCGCACGGAACTCCGCTCTGGATGACAGGCGTTTTGAATGGCGGTTCGTGATCCTGGAAAACAGCATTTGCGGGGGGATTCGGCGGGGGAGGCCGCCGACCTTCGTCCGCGAATGACGGGGCTTCAACTGGCAGCGGGCACTTTCTCCGCGAGGAGCGCTTGCGCGGAGTCGAGTTGCGCGCGGCTGCCGATGAGGAGGACGCGGTCATCGACCCGGATTTCCTCGTCGGGGCCGGGGTTGACGATGTTTTCACCCGCCCGCTCGATGCCGACGATGCTCGCGCCGGTGGCGGTGCGGAGGGCGAGTTCGGCGATGAGTTTGCCGGCGGCGGGCGATTGCGCGCCGATGGCGACGAGCGACAGTTCGGCGTGGCGCATGAGGGCGGGCATCTCGCGAGCAGGCTCGGGCGGAGGCGGAGGCGTCTGGGCGAGCGTATCGTGGAGGGCGGCCTGGCCGCGGGAGTAGAGGCGGATGAAGGGGCGGCGGAGGACGACGACGGCGGCGGCGACGATGAGCGCGAGGACGAAAAGGACATTGCGCGAGGGGAGGATGGTGGCGCTGAGGACGAGGACGAACGGGAGGAGCGCGAGGCAGCCGACGACGAGGATGACGGTGCGCACGATTGAGCGGAGGGACTCGGTATTCGCCCCGCCGGCGGGGCGGGTGACGCTGATCTCGGCGATGAGCATGGCGGTCGCCTGGAGCTT
>JAYTML010000536.1:0-5681 GCA_043728655.1 Chthoniobacter sp.
CTTGAAATCCGCGAGCGCCGCCGCGTGGAAAACAACCGACACTTTTTCCCTCTCCCCGACCGCCGCGAGCCGCGCGCACAGGTCGTCATTGGTCGAAAAGACGACCACCCGCGCCGGCTCCGCGCATTCCTTGGTCGTCGCGCCGACTCCGCGGAAGCAGGTCACATCGTGCCCTTCCTTGGCCAGCGTGCGCGCCAGGCGGGTTCCAAGCTGGCCTGTGGAGAAATTGGTGATCCGCCGCACTTCGTCGATCGGTTCGTAGCTCGGTCCGCAGGTGACGATGGTGCGCATGTGGATGAATGGATTGGTGGATGAGCGGATTCGTGGTGAAGATGTGCGCCCATTTATCCATCCAGCCACGCAACCATCAATCCCTTCCCATGGAACGACCCGCCGCCATCTCCGCGATCCGCACCGCCTGCAATACGCTCGCCGCAGGCGTCACCAGCATCCACCCGCTGCTCCCGGCGCTCGCCGACGAGCCGACCAAGGCCGAAATCGTGAAGGCGCTTTTCGAGCTGACCAAGAATATCGAGGTCGTGAAAAAGCAGGTCATGCGGCTCGAAAAGCGCGACGACTCCGCGCTGCTTTGACCGGAATCGGCGGCCATTGACGCGCAGCCGGTCTTTCCCGCAGTATCCCGCGAAATGCTCCCGGAAATCGAAAAGCTCCTCGTCCTGCAAGATCGCGACCGCAAAATCCGCACGTTGAATCAGGAGCTCGGCACCGCTCCCCTGGAGCGCCGGGAATACGAGGAAAAGCTAGCCGCCGCGCTCAAGCAGCTCGAGACGGTGAAGCAGAAGGCGATGGAGATGGAGGTCGAGCGCAAGAAGCTGGAAGTCGAGGCCCGGGCCAAACGCGACTCGATCGCAAAATTTCAGACGCAGAAATTCCAGACGCGGAAGAACGAGGAATTCCAGGCGCTGAACAACGAGATCACCCGCTACGAGAGCGACATCCTCACGCTCGAAGACCGCGAACTGCAACTCATGGACGACGGCGAAAAGGCGAAGGCGCTCGTCGCGGAAACTGAGCGGCAGACGAAGGCGACCAAGGGCCAGGTCGAGCGCCAGCTCACGGACATCGCGGCAAAGACCGAGACAGTCGCCGCCCAGCTCAGGGAGCTCGAAGCCGAGCGCGCGACCCTGACCGACGGCCTCGATGAGGATCTGCTCGACACTTTCAACCGGCTCTTTGCCAACAAGGGCGAGGCGGTGGTCCCGCTCGAACACGAGACCTGCATGGGCTGCCACATGAAGGTCACCACGCAGACCGTCGTGAAGGTGAAGGGCCAGCGCGAGATCGTCCATTGCGAGCAGTGCGGACGGATTCTCTATCGAGGGGAGTGAGTGTGGAAAGTGGGGGTGGAAAGTGGGTGCGCTTCGGCGAGACTTCCCACGTTCACTCTCACCCGCCACTTCCATGACCCGCGTCGTCGGCATCGAAACGGAATACGGCTGTCTCGTCACCGGCGATCCCCTCACCGGCCCGGACGCGTGGCCGGCGCGGGTGAAAAACCACCTTTTCAAAAAGGCGCGGGCCGGCGTGATCGACCTGCACTACCGGGACTACGAAGAGCCGCCGGGAAACGGCGGCTTTTTGCTGAATGGCGGACGGCTCTACATGGACATGGGCCATCTCGAATACGCCTCGCCGGAATGCCGCACCGTGCTCGACTCCGTGGCCTATGACCTCGCGGGCGACGCCCTGCTGCAATCCGCGCTCGAGGAACTCGGTGTCAGCGGTGAGGTCGCCTTCATCAAGAACAACGTCGATCACCACACCGGGGCGACCTTTGGCTGCCATGAGAACTACCTGATGAAGCGGGAGATGCAGTTCCACCCGCGGCTCCTCGGCACGCTGCTCTCCTTTCTCGCCACGCGGCAGCTTTTCACCGGCGCCGGCCGGGTCGGCCAGGCCAGCCCGCTCGCCTTCGATTTCGAGCCGGAGAATCATCCCGGCGCCGTGCCCTTCCAGCTCAGCCAGCGCGCGGATCACATCGTCAACGACATCTACCAATGGGTGCAGTTCAACCGCGCCATCATCAACGCCCGCGACGAACCGCTCGCGGACCACCGCAAATACCGCCGGCTCCACCTGCTCATCGGCGACTCCAACATGTCGCCATTTGCCAACGCGCTGAAAGTCGGCACGACCGCGCTCATCCTCACGCTGCTGGAGGAGGGCGACCTGCCCGGGGATGTCATCCTCCACGACGCCGTCATGGCCACGCGGCAGATCTCTCACGAAGGCACGGGTCGCGGCGTCATCGCGCTCGAAGACGGCCGCACGCGCGCCGCGCTCGACATCCAGCGGGAGTTTCACGCGCACGCCGCGCGCCTGCTCGGCGGCCGCGACGCGGAGACGGATTGGATTTTGGAAAACTGGGCGTTCACCCTCGATGCGATCTGCACCAAACCCGAGCTGCTCCTCGGCGGCGTGGATTGGATTTCCAAGAAGTGGCTGCTCGAAACTTTCCGAGAGAGCGAGGGGTTGGACTGGGACGACCCGTGGCTGCAAAGCCTCGATCTCGAATACCACAACATCAATCCCGAGCGCGGGCTCTTCCACGCGCTCACCCCGGCCAAGGCCATCGGCGAATTCAACGCCGGCGCCGCGCGCCCGGAAGCGATCCGCGTCCCGCCCGCCGACACGCGAGCGCACGGCCGCGGGCTGGCGGTCTCGCTTTTCCAGGAACGCGAACACCCGTATGTGATCAACTGGGACGCCATCGCCATTGACGCCGTGCGCCAGCTCCCCATGCCCGATCCGTTTGAAACGTACGAGGCGCACGTCCGGGAGCTTGTGGACTGAGTGAGGCGAATGCCGCTGTCGCGCAGCGCGGCGCTTTGTGAAATGCTGGCCCGCGTGATGTCCCTCCGCCGTTTTCTCCTCGCGTCCCTCTCCTGCTGCGCGCTCGCGTTTCCCGCCATGGCGCAGCGGCTCAGCGCGCTGGCAGGAAAGCCGGACTGGCAGCAGCTCGAAGCGTTTCAGGAGACGATCACGAGGGAGGATTTCACGCGGCTGCTCGACACGGTGTACGCGCCGGGCGGCGCGGCGAAAGGGCTCGTCGATGTCGTGGACGACGCGGCGATCATCAAGGTGACGCTCACGCCGCCCGCGGAGTGCCGGCTGCGCTTTGCGAAAGACGCGGCCTCGGCAAAGCCGGTGCCGCGCACATGGCGGCCGGTGGCGACGCTGCCCGCCGCGCCTGCGGACAAGCCGCTCGCGGGGCTGAAGATCGCGATTGATCCGGGGCATCTCGGCGGGGCGTGGGCAAAGATGGAGGAGCGGTTTTTCCAGCTCGGGGAATCGCGTCCCGTAATCGAGGGCGAGATGACGCTGCGCGTGGCGAAGCTGCTCGCGCCGAAGCTGCGCGCGATGGGCGCCGAGGTGACGAGCGTGCGCGACGCGCTGGAGCCGACGACGGCATCGCGCCCCGAATCGCTACGCGACGCCGCGCGGGCGGAGCTGGCGAAGCTCGGTGTCACGGCACCCCGCGAGACCTACGACGCGATGAACGACCCGCTCCGCGCGCAGACCGTACAGGCGCAGAGCGAGCTGCTTTTTTACCGGATCTCGGAGATCCGCCAGCGCGCGGAGCTGGTGAATGCGACGATCCAGCCGGACCTGGTGATCTGCCTGCACTTCAACGCCGAGGCGTGGGGCGATCCCCAGCGGCCGGACTTTGTGCCTCGCAATCATCTGCACGTCCTCGTCAACGGCTGCTACGGCGCGGGCGAACTGCGCTATGACGACCAGCGTTTTGAGATGCTCGTGAAGCTGCTCAACCGCTCCTACGACGAGGAACTGGCGGCCTCCGAACACCTCGCCGCGGCGCTCGCGTTTGCGACGAAGCTGCCGCCCTACGAATACACCACCGGCAACGCCATCCGCACCGGCGGCAGCGCCTACGTGTGGGCGCGGAACCTTCTCGCAAACCGCCTCTACCACGCGCCCGTCGCCTTTCTCGAACCATATGTGATGAACAGCGAACCCGTGTGGGCGCGCGTGCAGGTGGGCGATTACGAAGGCGAGATCACGCTCGCAGGCGAGCCGCGCCGGAGCATCTACCGCGAATACGCGGACGCCGTGGCCGACGGTCTGCGCGACTACTACACGAAGGTGCGCGCGGAGAAAAAGCCGGCGGATCAGTCCGTGCCGAAATAGCGGTCGCCGGCGTCGCCGAGGCCGGGGACGATGTAGGCGCGGTCATTCAGCTCGGGATCGACGGCGGCGGTGAAGATGCGGACGTCGGGGTGCGCGCCGTGCAAGTGGGCCAGGCCCTCGGCGCAGCTGACGATGCAGACGAACCGCACGGATTTCGCGCCCGCGGCTTTTAACTGCGCTACGGCGCCGGTGGCGCTCCCTCCGGTCGCGAGCATCGGATCGACGAGGATCACGTCCGCCTCCGGGAGGTGCGCGGGGGCCTTGAAGTAGTAGCTCTCCGGGAGGCGCGTCTGCTCGTTCCGGAACATGCCGATATGCGCCACGCTGACGTGCGGAAGCAGGCGGAGCATGCCCTCGACGAGGCCGAGCCCGGCGCGGAGGATCGGGGCGACGACGACCGGGCGGGCGAGAGCGCGGCCCTCGTACGGTGCGAGCGGCGTCCGGATCGACGCGGGGCGGGTGGCCAGGTCGCGCGTGGCCTCGAAGACCATGAGCGTGGAGAGTTCATCGAGACGCGCGCGGAATTCGCGCGAGCCGGTATCCACGTCGCGGAGCTGCGTGAGCTTCACTTGGACGAGTGGGTGGTCGATGACGGTGACTCCGTCGGGCAGATTCGCTGGCACGGGCGGTTTGTAGCCGGGCAGACGGGAAATGTCACGGCGCGCGGCATGTCACCTGCATTCCGTCCGCGGCGTGTTTCGCTTTTTCTGCGCTCTCTTTTTCGCCACTACGCTCGCCGCCCGCGCGGCCGGGCCGGACATCGCCATCGAGATCGATCTCACGGCTCAGAAGGCCCGCCTGCTTTATGAAGGGAGCGTTGTTTATGAATCGCCGATCTCCAGCGGCCGGCCGGGACACCGCACGCGGACGGGAAGTTTCACGGTGCTGGAAAGGGACGACGATCATCTCTCATCGCTGTATGGAAAGATCGTCGATGCCCGCGGGAGGATCCTGGTGGCCGGTGCCGACAGCTCGATGCCCGTGACGCGCGGGGCGACATTCGTGCCCGCGCCGATGCACCATTTTCTGCGCTTTGACGGGGCGACCGGCATGCATGTGGGGCATCTCCCCGGCTACCCGGCCTCGCATGGGTGCGTAAGGATGCCGGCGGCTAAGGCGGCGCTCTTTTTCAACATCGTGGAGGTCGGCACGCCGGTCCGGGTCTTCGGCACGCCGCCGGAGGGCATGCCGGTTCAACGCCTGGCGGCAAAGCCGAAAACCACGGTCGCTCCCAGCGCTACGCCGGCTCCCAGGAAAGGCTGGGTCCCGTTTTTCCAATTGGGCGCACGCTGAAAAAACAAACGCGGCCCGGAGAGACTCCGGGCCGCGTTGAAGACTTTCTGCGTTAAGGCGTCTGGCGCTTAGTAGCGTCCGCCGCGATCTCCACGACCGCCGCCGCCGCCACCACCGCCACCACCGCCACCGCCGCCGCCGCCGTATCCACCGCCACGGCCACCACCGGCGCCGCCACGGCCAGCACCACCGCCGCCATAGCCGCCGCCACGTCCCCC
>JAYTML010000537.1:0-3832 GCA_043728655.1 Chthoniobacter sp.
GAGCCGGAGAAGGCGCCGTGACCGCCGCCTGAGGCGCGTCCCTACAGGCTCAGGTGCCCCAGCGCCAGGAGGCCGTAGAAGGTGTACTCGGCATCGAGATGGTCGTCCGCCCAGTGCCCATGGAAGCCGCCTTCCGCGCTCCATAGCGTGTCGATGAAATCCAGGCAGCGGTCGCGGATCGGCTCCGGCACAGGCTTTTCGAGACAGGCGAGCGCGTGGAGCGTGGTCGCGGTCGAGAGCAGATCGGGCAGCGGCGCGGCGGGCATGGCGCGGAAACCACCGTCCGGGTGCGCCTGCGCGAGCAGCCAGTCGCCCGCGCCGGCATGCACGGGCATGCCGAGCTGGTGGAGCAGCGTGACCGCCGCAGCGGTTGCATTGGTCGAGCCGATCCGCAGGCCGCGCGCATTCGCCCACGCGCCGTCGGGCGTTTCGAGGAATTTCAGGCACTGCACCATGCGCAGAGGCTCGGGCGGCTCCGCGCGCAGATCCTGATACGCGCCGAGCGCCACGAAGCAGCCGTAGGCGTTGCCGTGCTCGGAGCCGGCGTCGCCATCGTAGCCGCCGTCGCGCGAGCGAAATCCCTCGATCCGCGCGAGCACCGCCGCCGCGAGTCCAGGCGGCACTTTCTCCAGGCCGACCGCCGCCCAGCACCGCGCCAGCGCGCCGAGATGCACGAAGTCGAGCGCCGCACCGTCGCCGAACGCCAGCAGCCATCGCTCGACGCCGCTCACCGGCACGTCCGCCTGCATCGCCTGCAAACCCGCGAGCGCGAAAATGGTGTAGTAGAGATCGGGCCGCCCGTCGCGATCCCGTCCGCCGCCTTCCTCCGAAAGCTGCCGCGCGAAAAACGCCCGCACGAGGTCCGCGGAGTCGCCCAGCATCTTCGGCGCGAGCCGCGCGACCTGGAGCATTTCGAGGCGCAGACTGCGGTTGGAAGAGGAGGGGTGCATGACGTTGCGCGCTTGTAGCGTGGATTCGGAAATAGGAACCGCAGATTTCGCAGATGGGCTGCATCCTTCTTCGTGACTGCGAAATAAACCGCCCCGCCGGTGAGGCGCTCCCGCGCCCGAACCACCGATCTATTTCACAGTCACTTCCGTCACCGGGAGATTTCCGGATCGCGGCAAAGCTGATGTCGGACGGAAACGAGAAAATGAGCGGCGCTTAACGCCCGATCGTCAGGCGGCGGGTGGGAGGGGTTTCGCCACCAGTTCTCTCCTCCACACCACCAGCGCTGCGGCGAGCACCGCCCACGGAAGCAGCAGCCACGGCACCCAATACGGCGCGGCCTGCTGTACGAGGAAGGCTTTGTCCCACGGCATGCCGTGCGAGCAAATGGTGTAGAAGGCGAAGAGCGCCACGCTGCCCGCGGCGGTGATCGCGGCGCTCCAGCGCGCGGAGAGGTAGAGGAAAAATGGCGCGGGCCAGACGAGATACTGCACGCCGAATCCCGGCGCGAAGACGAAGAACACAAGCCACGCGAGCGCGATCGTCGTCAGCAAATCCTCAGGCGCGGCAGCCCGGCGGCGCCACGCGAGCGCGAGCACGCCGGCGACGACGATCACTTTCAGCGCGGTGATGATCCCGGCCTGCGCGGGCGTGAGCGTGCTGAATGCAATCCCGCGCAGCGACTCCGCATCCGTCAGCCGCAGCAGGTACGTGATGCCCCACACGCCCCAGATGCTGGAGTAGCCGAGCACGTTTTTCAAAAAGATGCCGGGAATCGCGAGCAGCGGCACGAGCCAGCCGATGACGCCGGTGGCCACAGCCGTCGCGGTGAAAGCGCCCGCCTTTCCCCGGTGCAGCCAGTGGAAAAAGAAGATGGGCGCGACGAGGACCGGGATGATTTTCACCTGGCACGCGAGCCCGATGCACAGGCCGCAGAGCGCCGCCTCGCCGCTCACGCACGCTGCGGCGGCGAGGATCAGGCCGAGCGGGACGAGCGGGTCCACATTGCCGTGAAAGCCCGAGACCATGAACGAAACCGGGCTCACCGCGAAGAGCGCGAGCGCCCACCACGCGGGCCGCCCGGTGCGCCGCCGCAGCCACAGCAGCACGAGCACGGAGAGCAGGTCCGCGGCGATGCCGGGCGCGCGCAGGATGCGGGCGAAAGGGCGCCCGTGGCCCTCGGCGAGATCGTATGCCGCGCCGACAAAGGTGCCGACGAGCGGAGTGTGGTTGAAGAGCGGCGTCTCGCGATACATGGCGACGAGGCCGTGCTCGGAGATCGTGTGGCCGAATTCGCGAAAGCGCCCGACATCCGCCGTGCCGATGGTCGTCCAGGCGCAGTAGATCTTCGCCGCCGTCGCGAGCAGCGCGAGGACGAGGATCAGGAGTTCGGGCTTTTTCATCGGGCGGAAGGGGCTAAAGCGCGTGCTGTGCCGTGCAGGGCGGAGTGACAAGCGGCACGCCCTTTGCAACGCTCTCCGCACGACCCGTGGACAAAAAACTCCTCCTCTTCGACATCGACGGCACGCTCCTCACCTCCGGCGGCGCGGGCGAACGCGCGCTCCGCCTCGGCTTCCGCGACCGCTTCGGCATCGACGACGACCTTTCCACCGTCGAAATCGCGGGCCGCACCGACTCGGGCATCGTGCGCCGGATGCTCGCCGCACACAGGCTGCCGGAAACGCCCGAGAATATCGCCGCCTTTTTCGACGGCTACCTCCACCATCTCGCCGTCGAAATCCCGCGCACACCCGGCCGCCTGCTGCCGGGCATCCTCCCGCTGCTTGAGACGCTGAAGCCGCGCGAAGACATCGTGCTCGCGCTGCTCACCGGCAATCTCGCCCGCGGCGCGGAGATCAAGCTGCGGCACTACGGCGTCTGGCACTACTTCGAGTTTGGCGCGTATGCGGACGACCATCACGACCGGGATCAGCTTGGCCATTTCGCCAAAGCCCGCGCGCTCGCCCATCACGGCCTCGACTTCCCGGCCGAGCGCATCTTCGTCCTCGGCGACACGCCGCACGACATCACCTGCGCCCGCGCCATCGGGGCCCGCGCCATCGCCATCGCCACCGGCAGATTCACCCGCGCCGACCTCACGCCGCACACGCCGGATTTTCTTTTCGACGACCTCGCCGATATGGACGCAGTGCTGCGGGCGCTGTGCTGACCGCGCCCGATTGCTGGGAAATTTATCTTGTCGGAAGGAAGCGCGAGCGCGAGCCTGCGCGGCATTATGAAACCCTCCCAGTCCGTCCCAATCCTCGCCGCCCTCGCGGCACTCACCACTACGGCATCCGCTGCGATCATCCAGTTCGACATCTCGCCAGCATCGTTTGGCGACAACACCACCGGCCTCAGCGGTCCCAATGAAGCTCCCACCAACGCAAGCCCCGCGACCGGCAACGAATTCGGCGCCGGGATTTCACTGGATGACGCCACACAAAGCCTGACGCTGATTTTTGCCTACGGCAGCGCCTTTGGTTTCGTCGATCTCACCGGAAATTTCAGCGACTCCCACGTCCACAAAGGGGCGGACAATGTGGCTGGCGGAGTTCAGTTCGGAATCAATGGCCTACACACACCTTCCGGCACCAAATCCGGCTCGTACAGCGGGACAGTCGGCCTGAGCGCGGGGCAGCAGGCGGACCTGCTGGCCGGCCTGCTCTATATCAATATCCACTCCTCCACTTTCGGCGGCGGTGAGATTCGCGGTCAGCTCGTGCAAGTTGTTCCCGAGCCCGCCTCGGCGGTGCTCTTGCTCTCCGGTGCAGTGGCCGTCCTCGGTCTCCGCCGCCGCCGCACGGCGAACTGAGTTTTTTTCCAAACGCCAAATCTTCCGCACGGCGCGGCGCTTTTCGGAGCGCCGCGCCGTTCGCTTTTG
>JAYTML010000538.1:0-2850 GCA_043728655.1 Chthoniobacter sp.
TGCTCCTTGGATTTGCGCGGTGTCGGCGCGTTTCCGCCGGCGGCGGTTGAGGCGGAGTGTCTGGCGGCGGCGGGCTGGAAGTTTTCCAGCTTCTCGCCCGCTGTCAGCGCCGCGCGCTCGGAGGTCGCCTTGGATTTATCCAGGTAATACTGATAGTCGCCCGCATACGGCGTGAGCTTGCCGGCGCTGATGTGCAGGACGGTGCGGGCCATGGCGCGGATGAAATGCACGTCGTGGCTGATGAAGATGAGAGTGCCTTCGTACTGCTGGAGCGCGCCGATGAGGGCGTCGATCGAGCCGATGTCGAGGTGCGTCGTGGGCTCATCCATGAGGAGGAGATTCGGCGGATCGAGCAGCAGCTTGACCAGCGCGAGCCGCGTTTTTTCACCGCCGCTCAGCACACCGACGGGTTTGAAGACATCGTCGCCGCGGAAAAGGAACGAGCCGAGGACGGTGCGCGCCTGCTGCTCGCCGACGGGGTTCGGCATGTCCTGCACACTTTCGAGCACGGTGTGCTTGGCGTTCAGGCTCTCCATGCGGTGCTGGGAGAAATAGCCGACCTTTACGTTGTGCCCGACTTCGCGGGTGCCGCGCTCGGGCGTGAGGTTGCCGGAGAGCAGTTTGATGAGCGTGGATTTCCCCGCGCCGTTCGGCCCGACGAGCACGGTGCGCTGGCCGCGCTCGGCTTCAAATTCCAGCCCGCGATAGACCGCGAGATCGCCGTAGGAAAAATCCATGTCCTTCAGCGTGATGACGCGCGAGCCCGAGCGCGCAGGCTGCGGGAAGCGCATGTGGACGGTTTTTTCCTGGCTGAGCGGCGCCTCGATCTTCTCCATCCGGTCGATCTGCTTGAGCTTGCTCTGCGCCTGCGAAGCTTTGCTGGCCTTGGCGCGGAAGCGGTCGGCGAAAAGCTGGAGCGACGCGATTTCCTTCTGCTGGTTCTTGTAAGCGGCGAGCTGGATTTCTTCGCGCTGCACTTTCTCGACGACGTATTTGTCCCAGTTTCCGCGGTAGCGGTTGAGCTTCTGGTGGGAGATTTCGAGGATGGAATCGACGAGCGCGTTGAGGAATTCGCGGTCGTGCGAGATCATGAGAATCGCGCCGGGATACGACTGGAGATAATCCTGAAACCAGTAGAGCGATTCGAGGTCGAGGTGGTTCGTGGGCTCGTCGAGCAGCAGCAAATCCGGCTCCATGACGAGCAGCCGCGCGAGGTGGGCGCGCATGATCCACCCGCCGCTCATCGTCTTCGCCATACGGTCGAAATCCGCCTCACGAAAGGCGAGTCCTTTGAGGATTTGCTTGGCTTTCGGTTCGAGCTGCCAGCCGCCGAGTTCGCTGAAAACGCCCAGCGCGTCGTGGTATTCCTCCTCGTCGAAAGTGCCCGCGAGTTCGTGGCGTTTGATGGCGCTTTGGACTCTCGCCATCTCCGGTGAAATCGCGCACGCCAGTTCCAGCACCGTTTCGTCGCCCGCGGGTGCGGTTTCCTGCGGGAGGAAGCCCAGCGTCGCGTTTTTTTCCAAAATCACGCGCCCCTCATCCGGCGATGCGTCGCGCAGGATGAGCGAGAAAAGCGTGGACTTGCCCGCGCCGTTTGGCCCGACGAGTCCGATGCGGTCCTCGCGGTTGACCTGCAGCGAGACGTCGCTGAAAAGGGTGCGGCCGGCGAAGGCTTTGCTGACTTGGGAAATGGTGAGCATTGGCGGAAAAAAGGTGCGGAACATCGCGGGGAGGGCGCGCCTGCGCAAGGGCAGACAAAAGGCACCGTCATTCTGAATCGAGTTCCCGGCGGCGAACCCTCGGAGCCAAGCGCTCCTGCGCGCCCGGCGGAGCGCTTCCGGCGCGAGTAGCCCCCAATGCCAGCCACCACCGCGCGCTGGAGCGCGGGCCGGGGCGCGCAGGAGCGCTTGGCTCCGGGAGCGCGTTCTACGCGCTCAGCTCCAGCATCCGCCGGATGGGCAGCTCGGCGCGGGCGCGGATTTCCTCGGGGATGAGGATCTCGGGCGCGAGATTTGCCAGCGAGTCGCGCAGCTTTTCGAGCGTGTTCATCTTCATGTAGCGGCAGTCGGCGCAGGCGCAGTGGTCGGTGGGGCCGGGGATGAAATGCTTCTCTGGCATCTCTCGCCGCAGCCGGTGCAGCATCCCGCTTTCGGTCACGATGACGAACGCCTGCGAGGGCGACTCCTTGCAGTAGCTGATCATTTTTTCCGTCGAGCACACCTCGTCCGCGAGCAGGCGCACGGCGTGGGTGCATTCCGGGTGCGCGACGATGGGCGCGTCCGGCCACTCGGCGCGGGCGCGCTCGATGGACGCGCGGGTGAACTCGACGTGGACGTAACAGTTGCCCTGCCACAGTTCCATCGGCCGGCCGGTCTGCTCCATGACCCACGCGCCGAGATTCTGGTCGGGGACGAAAAGGATGTTCCGGTCCTTCGGCGCGGCGTTGACGATTTTCACGGCGTTGCCGCTGGTGCAGATGACATCGCTGAGCGCCTTCACGCCCGCGCTGCAGTTGATGTAGGCGATGACGTAGTAGTTTTTGTCTGCGTGGTGCTGGAGGAAATGGGCGAGTTTTTCCGGCGGGCACGAGTCGCTGAGCGAGCAGCCGGCGTCCATGTCCGGGATGACCACGGTCTTGCCGGGGTTCAGGATTTTCGCCGTCTCGCCCATGAAATGGACGCCGCAAAAGGCGATCACGTCCGCCTCCGTGTCCGCCGCCTGCCGCGAGAGCCCGAGCGAGTCGCCAACGAAATCGGCAAGCTCCTGGATTTCCTTCACCTGGTAATTGTGCGCGAGGATGACGGCGTTGCGCTCGCGTTTGAGGGCGAGGATTTCTTCAGCGAGATCGAG
>JAYTML010000539.1:0-3882 GCA_043728655.1 Chthoniobacter sp.
TCGCCGTCGCGCCGGCAGCCCGCTCGGCGGAACCGGAGCTTTTCCGCTTTCACCACGAGGGAGTGCTCGGCACCTCGCTCGACCTGCAGGTGCGCGCACAGGATGCCGCCCAGGCCGCTCTCGTGGAAAGCACCGCGCTGGCGGAAATCGAGCGGCTGCGAAAAATCCTGAGCACCCATGATGCGGAGAGCGAGATCAGCCGTTTCAACGCAGCCAGCGGCCCGCAAAAGTGCTCGCCGGAGCTGATTGATGTCCTGTTTTTCTACGACTTCTGGGCCGGGAAATCCGCTGGCGCCTACAATGGGCACCTCGGTGATCTCGTCGCCGCCTGGAAGGCGGCGGAGAAGACCGGCGTGGCTCCGGATGCGGCGACCTTGCAGCGCATCGTCCACTCGCTCGGCCAGCCGGGATGGACGCTCAATCGCCGCGACGGCACCGCGACACGCCTGCCAGGCGGCGCACTCACCATCGACTCGCTCGGGAAAGGCTACATCCTCAGCAAGGCGGCGGCGGCAGTGCGGGCGAAGGTGCCCGCCGCGCAGGGGTTCATGCTGAATATCGGCGGCGATATTTTCGCCAGCGGCGCGCCGGCGGCGGGCACGCCGTGGACCGTCGGCGTGGCCGATCCGAAGCGCAGCGCGGACAATGCGCCGCCGCTCACCCAAGTCCGCCTCAGCGACCGCGCGATCTCCACGAGCGCCGCCTACGAGCGCGGCTTCACGGTGGGCGGACGCCGCCTTTCGCACATCCTCGACCCGCGCACCGGCCTGCCCGCGGAGGGCGTGGCGAGCGCCACGGTCATCGCCACGAACAACGTCAACGCCAACGCGCTCGCGACCACCCTCTGCGTGCTCAAGCCCGAGGAGGGCCTGGCCCTCGCACGGCAGATCGCCGACGTCGAGTGCCTCATCGTCACGGCAGACGGCCGGCAGCTTCGCAGTCCGCACTTTGCCTCCTACGAGCCTGCGCCAGTGGTCGCCGCCACGAATCCGGCGACCGGCGCGCCGGCCGTGAAAGCCGGGCTGTGGCCCGCCGGCTACGAGGTCTCGATCGCCATCACGCTCAAGGCGCCGGGCGGCGGCGGCAGGGGGCCGAAGCGGCCCTATGTCGCCGTGTGGGTCGAGGACGCGGCCGGCAAACGCGTGCGCACCGTGACCGTGTGGGGCAACAAGCGGAAGTATCTGCCCGACCTCCCCGCATGGTGGAAGGTCGCCAAGGAAGACGAGCAATGGGCGCAGTCCGTGACGCGCGCGACGCGCGCCGCCGGGCAGCATCGCATCGCGTGGGACGGGCTCGACGACGACGGCAAGCCGCTGCCACCCGCCACGTACTCCATTTTCCTCGAAGTGAACCGCGAGCACGGGACGCGCGCTTTCGAAAACGGCAGGATCGTCTGCGGAAAAGCCCCGGCGAAAGGGACGATCCCCGCAGGCTCGGAGTTTGAAGCCGCTGAAATCACCTACGGACCCGCCGGGCAGTAATCATGGACGCGCACCATCGGCGGATGCTTTTCAAAAAGTGGACGCGCTCACTCCACATCTACATCTCGATGCTTGGGCTGCTCGCCCTCATCTTTTTCTCCTTCACCGGCATCATGCTCAATCATGAGGAATGGTTCGGCTTCGCCGAGCCGCACATCGTGAAAAGGGAAGGCACACTGCCGGGCGCGACCGCGCCCGAGCCGGACAAACTCGCGCTCGTGGAGGAACTGCGGAAACGCTTCGGCGCGACGGGCGCGTTGGATTCCTTCGAGATCGACACGGATCGGCTCACGGTCCACTTCCGATCCCCTGCCCGCCGCTGCGAGGCCGTGCTCTCACGGACGGACGGCCATACCGAGGTCACGCTCGAAAGCCACGGCTTCAGCGGCCGCCTTGCGGAGCTCCACCGCGGCACCGATGCCGGCGGCGCCTGGCGGCTCCTGATCGACATCACCGCAGTCCTCCTGCTCGTCACCGGGCTCACCGGCGTCGCGCTTTGGACCCTCGTCCCAAAATGGCGGCCTCTCGGCCTCACCGCCGTCGTGGTTTCCGTGGCCATCTGCGCCGCCGTATACTTCGCACTCGTGCCGTAGCGGTCTCCCAGTTTACCGCCGCTGCCACCCACAGCCGCACAACGAGGGCGACCGCCACTCTCCCGGACAATTACTTGCGGGGCTGCCCGTCGCGCCAGGCCATCGTTTCCAGTTAGACGCGGACTGCGTCCTCGACGGGAATCACCGCGCGCGCCTGGAATTCAAAAGCAGGCCAGGCCGAGCATACTTTGTGAACCGTCGCCGGATCATCGCAATTTTCAATGAGCGGCGCGGTGAGTTGGCGTTTCTCGGCTTTCCAGCCTCGTTACCAAAGTGACTTTGGGGCCGGCTGAAAAATGTGCCGCCGCCGATGTGGGAGAGCGTGCCGAGGTGGTTGCGAGGTTTTCGACCGGCCCTCGGACGGTCAGAAATATAAGGCGCATTTCTCCGAACTGAAGGGCAGTATCCCCGCCCATGCACACTCGCATGTCCCTCGGGCGCCATCGTGGATCGCGGCGCACGGCTCTCGCCGCCATCATCTCCACCCTGCCCTGTTTCAATCTCGCGCTTTTCCTTTCGCTCGCTGTGGCTCGTCTCCATGCCGGCAGCGCGACATGGAATCTCAATCCGGTCAGTGGAAATTGGAACGATCCGACGAACTGGACGCCTGCGGCCGAGCCGAACGACGCGTCGGACACGGCGACGTTTGGCCTCTCGAATACCACCAGCATCACACTTTCGGCCGGCACGCGATTGGCCGGCATGGTGTTCAATCCGGGGGCGAGCGCGTTCACGATCGCCACCGCCAATGGGCTCGGGATCTCGCCCAGTTTTAATTTCTTCGGCGCGGGCATTGTCAACAATTCCGGGGTCATCCAGAACTTTGTGACGGCCGGCGGCGGCGCCAATAACGGCGGACCCGGAGTGTTCCAATTCCGCAACAGCGCCACGGCGGGGAGCATGACCAACTTCACGAGCAATGGTGCCATCGAACTCTCCGGGTTCGGGGCTGGGTATTTTCTTCTTCAATACCGCGAGCGCGGATCACGGCACCTTTCAAAATAAAGCCAACACGCTCCTCGGTGCCGATGGCGGTCTCACGGTTTTCCTCGGCAGTTCTTCCGAGGGCAATGCCACCTTCAATAACTATGGTGCGTTCCTGGTGGACGTTGGCGCAGGCGAGTCGGGGACCGGCGGGCGGACTCAATTCAGCAACTCCTCGACCGCGGCCAATGGCACATTCATCAACAACGCCGGCACGGTCAGCGACGCGAGTGGCGGTCGGACGGATTTCTACAACACCTCGACGGCGGGCAATGGCACCTTCACCAGCCACGGCGCCGCGTTCGTCGGCGCATTCGGCGGCGTCACTGGTTTTCTCGACGGCTCAAACGCGGGCACCGGACACTTCACGACCAACGGCGGCGCGGTCAGCGGCGCGAGCGGCGCCTTCGCATCATTCAATGACACTGCGAGCGCAGCCAACGGCACCTTCACCACGAACGGCGGTGCGGGCATCGGCGCATTGGGCGGGGAGACGGACTTTTTCCAGACATCGACCGCGGGCAGCGCGACGCTGATCGCGAACGCGGGAACGGCCGGGGGCAACGGCGGTTCGATTGGGTTTTTTCGTGACTCCACCGGAGGCACCGCGACCGTGAAGGTCTTCGGCAATGGCAAACTGGACATCAGCGTGCACAACGCTCCGGGCGTGACCGTCGGCTCGATCGAAGGCACCGGGAATGTCTTCCTCGGCGGCAGGCTCCTGGCCGTGGGCAGCAACAATCAGAGCACGACTTTCTCCGGCACGATCCAGGACGGCGGGAGCGGTGGCGGCAGCGCTGGCTCGCTGATCAAGGTCGGCACCG
>JAYTML010000540.1:0-1705 GCA_043728655.1 Chthoniobacter sp.
GGATGAACTGCCGGCGATTGGCGTGCCGTCGTATTTCTCCCTTGATGCGCGTATCGCCTGGGTGCCGACGAAACACTGGGAGTTCTCCTTGGTGGGACAGAATCTGCTCGACGACCGGCACCCCGAATTCGCCCCTTCGATCATCCCCTCGCCGCGCACGGAAGTGCAGCGCGGGGTGTACGGAAAGGTGACCTTCCGCTTTTGATCGTCGTGACTGAGGCACCGCACAACTCAGCGCAGCGCGTCTCCGATAGTGGGGCAGGCGTCCCGCCTGTCTTCGGGGCGTCTCGCCCCTGTTCGTTCGCGGGCGAGACGCCCGCTGCCGCAGGCCGGAGGCCCGCGCCACCCGGCTGGCTGGCGCTGATCGTCATCCTGGTGACGTTGTGGCCGGCGGGCCGGGCTTCGCGCGGGGGCGCGGAGGAGGCGGGCCTGCCGGAATACACGGTCAAGGCGGCGTTGCTGCTGAACTTCGCGCGCTTCACGGAGTGGCCGGAGGATGCCTTTGCCAGCGCCGATGCGCCGCTGGTGCTGGGCGTGCTGGGCCGCGATTCGTTTGGCGCGGAGCTGGAACAGTTGATGGCGAAGCAGCCGGTGAAGAACCGCCGGGTGGAAGTGCGCCGCCTGTCCTCCGATCAGGAAATTTCCCAATGCCAGGTGCTGTTCGTCGCGGCCAGCGAACGCAAGCGCTACCGCGAGATCCTCGGCTGCGTCGGCACCCTGCCCATCCTGACCGTGGGCGAGACGGATGATTTTCCCGAGGCCGGCGGCGTGCTCCAGCTTTTCCTGAAGCGTGAGAGCAACAAGGTGAAGTTCATCGTGAACCTGGATGCGGCCAAGCCGGCGCGGCTCAAGTTCAGCGCCAGCCTGCTCAAGCTCGCGGACAAGGTGAGGGGGCGCTATGAGTAACCTCGCGCTGCCCCTGCCGGGCTTCCGCCGCGCCTCCATCCAGCGCAAGCAGATGCTCGTCATCATGCTCACCTCGGGCGTGTCGCTCTTCCTGGCGTGCGCTGGCTTCCTCAGCTACGAGGTCAGCAGCTTCCGCGCGCGCTACGTGGAGAACCTCTCGACCCTCGCGCGCATCCTCGCGAACAACTCGAGCGCCGCCGTGCAGTTTGGCGTGCGCAAGGACGCGCAGGACATGCTGGCCCTGCTGCGGCTGGAGAAGAACATCGACGCGGCCTGGATCCTCACGCCGGACCGGAAGGTGTTTGCCGACTACCGGCGCGATGGCTCCAAGAGCGCGCCGGTGCCGCCGGACCTGGCGGCAGCGGGCTTCCGCATCACGCCGGGCGCGGTTCAGATTCAGCGGATGATCCTGCTGGAGAGCGGTGTCATCGGCTCGGTATGCCTCCTGGCCAATCTGGATGCGCTCTACGCGCGCCTCTACAAGTACGGCTTGATTGCCCTGATCGTCTTCGCAGCGTCGAGCCTCGTCGCTTTCCTGCTTTCCACCCGCTTGCAGCGCGTCGTGTCGGGGCCGATTCTTGAGTTGCTCAAAATCGCCCGGACGGTGGCGGTGGAGAAGAATTATTCCGCGCGCGCGGTGAAGCACAATGAAGACGAACTGGGCCAGCTCACCGAGAGCGTGAACGGGATGCTCGCGCAAATCCAGGAGCGCGACGTGGCCTTGCAGTCGGCGCACGATTCCCTCGACAAGCGGGTGCGCGAGCGGACGCAGGAGTTGCAGGGCGAGATCGTCGAGCGT
>JAYTML010000541.1:0-5211 GCA_043728655.1 Chthoniobacter sp.
AGTACGCGCAGATCGTCGCCGCCCGCAGCGCAGGGCAGCGGCGGATCGGGAGCAGGGGCGCGGTGGAGGAGGCGGTGCGCTTTTTGCAAAAGGTGAGCCCGCTCCCGGCGCTCGCGCGCTGTCCCGGCCTGGACGGCTCCGCGCTTTTGCATGTGCTCGATCAGGGGCCGGCCGGCGCCCGCGGCCATCGCGGCACGGACGGCAGCTCGCCGTGGAAGCGCATGGCGCGCTTCGGGCAATGGTCCGGTCGTGCGGCCGAAAACATCGCCTACGGCCAGCGCGACGCGCGCGACATCGTCGTGGCGCTGATCGTGGACGACGGCGTCCGCGACCGCGGGCACCGCCAGAATATCTTTGGCCGCGAGTTCCGGCTCGCCGGCATCGCCTGCGGACCGCACGCCGCCTACGGGCGGATGTGCGTGATGGATTTCGCCGCTGCATTCACGGAGGACGATGGGAAGGTCGCCGTGAAGTGAACGGGCCCGGCGGTGATCGGTGACCGCCGGCGGGAGCGTGCGACGGCTCCCTAAATCACGATTCGAGAAACGCCAGTCACGCCGCCGCTCCGGCAAGAATTTCCCTTCCCATGCGGCGCGCGGTTCGTGTTCTATCTGCGCCCGATGCCCAAGCCCAAAACACCCGCGAAGTCCGCGAAATCGCCCAAGCCGAAATACAAGCGCATCGTCCTCAAACTCAGTGGCGAAGCGCTCAAGGCGGCGGGCAGCGCGGACAATATCTCGCCGGAAATCGTCCAGCAGGTGTGCTCGCAGATCAAGGCGGTGCATGCCCTCGGAGTGCAGATCGCCGTGGTCATCGGCGGCGGCAATATCTGGCGCGGACTCAGCGCCAGCCACCGCGGCATGGAGCGCACGACCGCCGACTACATGGGCATGCTCGCGACCGTCATCAATGGGCTCGCCCTGCAAAGCGCGCTCGAGCAAATGGGCCTGCCCGCGCGCGTCCAGACCGCCATCCCGATGGACAATGTCGCCGAGCCCTTCATCCGCCGCCGCGCGGTCGATCAGCTCGAGGAGGGCAAGATCGTCATTTTCGTGGCCGGCACGGGCAACCCGTTCTTTTCCACCGACACCACCGCCGCCCTGCGCGCCAACGAGGTCGGCGCGGAGGTCATCCTCAAGGCCACAAAGGTGGACGGCATCTACACCGCCGACCCTTTCAAAGACCCGAAGGCCAAAAAATACGACCGCATCACCTTCAGCGAGGCGCTCGCGAAGCGCCTGTCGGTCATGGATTCCACCGCTTTCAGCCTCTGCCTGGATAACAAGATGCCGATCATCGTCTTTGACATGATGAAGGCCGACAACATCGTGCGCGTCGTCCTCGGCAAGGCGGTCGGCACGCTCGTCACCCTCGAATAACGCACTATGGACCCCGATGAAATCCTGCTCGAAACGGAGGCCGCGATGGAAAAAGGCTTCGACTACCTCCAGCACGAGTTTGCCTCCGTCCGCACCGGCAAAGCCTCGCCCGCACTCGTCGAAAACATCGACGTCGAGGCTTACGGCGCGCAGATGAAGCTCAAGCAGCTCGCGCTCATCACAACGCCCGAGCCGCGGCTGCTGGTCATCCAGCCTTTCGACGGCGCCACGACGAAGGACATCGAGAAGGCGATCAAGGAGTCGAAGATCGGCATCAACCCGATCGTCGATGGAAAGATCATCCGCCTGCCCATCCCCGCGCTCTCCGAGGAGCGGCGCAAGGACCTCGTCAAAGGCATCAAGCAGATGGCCGAGGAGGCGCGCGTGCGCGTGCGCTCGACGCGGCGCGAGGGCATCGACGGGATCAAGAAAGCGCAGAAGGACGGCGCGATTTCCGAGGATCAGCTCGGCTCTTTCGAAAAGGAGATCCAGAAGCTCACCGACCTGTACGGCAGGAAGATCGACGACAGCGCGGCCTCGAAGGAAGCGGACATTCTCAAGGTCTAAACGTCATGCGCAAACTCCTCCTAGCCGGGTTCCTCATCCTCTCACTCGCAGCCAGCCACGGTGCCGTCGTCCGCCTCGCGCCGGACTTCGGCTTCCCCGGAGCGGGCAACAAGGCGAAATCGCTCGCGAGCCTGCGCGGGCAGGCCGTCGTGCTGCTCATCACGAAGAATCCCAAGAACCGCGCCTTTCGGAAGCAGGTGAAGTATCTCAAGGAGATCTACGAGCAGTTCGCCAGCAAGCAGGTCGTCTTCATCGCCGCGCTCGGCGAGGGTGAGGGGCCGGTGCAGTCGGACATCCCGTTCGTCGTGGCGAACAACGGCCCGGCCGTGGCCGCGGCCTATGGCGCGCAGGACGACTTCAATCTCGTGGTCATCGGCAAGGACGGGAACGTCGATTACCAGACGAACAAGGTCTGCCCGCCCGAGCGGGTGCGCGACGTGATCCAGAATTCGTTCGTCGTGCAGGAAGGCGCACGAAAGGGGCAGTAGGCGGCGGCGCGCGGACCATGCGCATCGCCGTCCTCGCAGACACCCATGACCGCCTGCCGGCCCACGTCCGCGCGGCGCTCGCGGACGCGGATGAGATCTGGCACCTCGGCGATGTCTGTGTGCCGCCGATCCTCGATTCCCTGCGCGCCGTCGGCCCGCCGGTTTTCGTCGTCCGCGGAAACTGCGACGACTGCCTCGACTGGCCGCTGAGCCTCACGCTGGAACGCGAAGGCATGCGCTTCCGTCTCGAGCACATCCCGCCGCGCGCCGCACCGGGCGGCTGCGATTTCCTCCTCCACGGCCACACCCACGTCCCGCGCGACGAGATGCTCGGCGGCGTCCGATTCCTCAATCCCGGCTGCATCACGCGCCCGAACCGCGGCGCTCCCGCGAGCTACGCATGGCTGGAGCTGGAGCGTGGAAAGCCGCCGGTGTGGAGCGGCGTGCGCGTCTGAAGCGCGCTACTTCGCGGCGCCCGGCTTCTTTTCGTAAATGGAGATCGTGGTGATGAAATCGACGGCGCGCTGAAGGGCGGTGTCGCGGAGCGGAGGGCGGGGTTTTTCGCCCTTGTTCTTTTGCGCGGCATGGATGGCGTCGAGTTCCGGATTGGTGCCGGCGACGAGGGCGGCCTCGTTCATGCGGGGACGCTCGTTCTCAAAGACGAATTCGCTGACGCCGCGTTCGAGTTCCTTCTTCAGGACTTCGTTCGTCGTCTCCTGCGTGACGTTGACGGCGAGGTCGGGCTTCACGCCGCCGGGAAAGACCGCGACATTGTCGGGCAGGCTGACCTCGGCGACGGCGACGCGCAGATGCAGTCCGCCGGGCAGCGGCAGCTCGGCAAACTCGACGGCTTCGCCTTTCGTCTGCTGGCCGATGATCATGGCGCGGACGTGCGTGCGCAGGACGGCGGCGATGATCTCGGCATTTCCGGCGGTATCGTGATCGGTGAGCGCGATGAGGATGCCGACGTAGCGCGGGTCGTCCTTGGAGGTGAGGATCTGCTCCTGCTTGATGTTCGGCTTTTTGACGGTGAAGAGCACTTTGCCTTTCGGGCAGAAGCGGCGGCAGACCTCGGCAGTCTGCTCAAACTCGGCGCTGGGCGGCGTGGCGCGGAGGTCGAGGACGAGCGCGCCGATCTTCTTCTCGGTGAAGTTTTGCAGCGCGGCGTCGAGTTCGGCGACGTTGCCGGGCGTGGTCGCGCCGAGGCGGGCGTAGGCGATGCGCCCGTCGAGGATCTCCGCGCGAAACGGGCTGGCCTGGCTGGCGTCGGCCACGGGAGCCGCGACGAGGGAGGCGCCCGGCGTGATGCGATCAAGGATGCCGTGCACGCTGGCGCGCTTGATCTCCGCGTCGGAGACGGCGTCGGCGTTGATATAGTTGTCCCTGAGGAGCGAGATGACTTCGTCGAGTTCGGCGTCCGTGAGGGAATCCACGGCGTCGCGGGTGGTGAGCGGCTCGCCGGGCTTCAGCGGTTTGGGAGCGGGCTTGGGCTTGGCATCGGCTGGCGGCGCGGGTGGATTTTCGGGCGTGGCCGGGGCCTCGGGCTGCTTCTCCGGGGCCGCGGGTTTCTCGGGAGCGGCGGGCTGCTTTTCCGGCACGGCGGGCGGCTCCGCAGCCTGGGCGCGGAGGAGCGGGGCGGAGGCGAGGAGGAGCGCGGCCAGCGCGGGTGCCACGGGGAGTTTCATAAAGTGTGGCGAAGCTAGGCGGGCAGGCCTTTCACTGCAATATCCCGCCGAAACTGCCGGCCCTCGAAGGCGATGCCCCCGACGGCGGCGTAGGCTTTTTCGCGCGCAGTCGCGAGGTCGCCGGCCAGCGCGGTGACGCCGAGGACGCGCCCGCCTGCGGTGACGGTGCTTTCGCCGTCGAGCTTTGTTCCGGCGTGGAAAACGGTCACGTCATCCGCGGCCTGATCGAGGCCGGTGATCGGCTTTCCGCCTGCGTAGCTGCCGGGGTAGCCGCCGCTCGCGAGGACGACGCAGACGGCGGACTCCGCCTTCCATTTCGCATGCACGCCCGCGAGTGCTCCGTCGATGGTGGCGTCGAGGAGTTCGACGAGATCGCTGTCGAGGCGGGTGAGCAGCACCTGCGTTTCCGGGTCGCCGAAGCGGCAGTTGAATTCGAGGACCATCGGCCCGTCGGCGGTGATCATGAGGCCGGGGAAAAGCATGCCCCGGTAGTCGAGCCCGTCTTTGGCGAGGCCTGCGATGAAGGGCGCGAGCACCTCGCGGTGAATGCGTTCCTCGATTTCCGGCGTGACGAGTTTCGACGCGGGGCTGAAGGTGCCCATGCCGCCGGTGTTCAGGCCGAGGTCGCCGTCGAGCGCGCGCTTGTGATCCTGCGCGCTGGGAAAGAGGAGGTAGTTTTTCCCGTCCACGAGCGCGTGGATGGAGCACTCCTCGCCGGTCAGGAATTCCTCGATGAGCACGCGGCTGCCGGCGTCGCCGAATTTCCGCTCATCCATGATCTCGCGGATCGCGAGAGCCGCCTCCGCCTCCGTCTGTGCGATGATGACGCCCTTTCCGAGCGCGAGACCATCCGCCTTCACCACGAGCGGGTAGCTCGCGCCGCGGCAGAAGCGCTGCGCCTCGGCGCTGTCCGAAAAGCTGCCCGAGCGCGCGGTGGGGATGCCGTGGCGCTGCATGAATTCCTTGGCGAAAACCTTGGAGGATTCGAGCTGCGCGGCACTCTGCGTCGGGCCGAAGATGCGGAGTCCGTGCGACTGGAAAAGATCGACGATGCCTGCGGCGAGCGCGTCGTCCGGGCCGACGACGGTGAGG
>JAYTML010000542.1:0-2028 GCA_043728655.1 Chthoniobacter sp.
CCGCACTGCCGGTCGCCCGCGAGATCGCGCAGGTCGCAGAGGACCATGTTGAAAAGCAGGTAACACCACGCCCACGGGACGAGAAAAGTGAGGCGGTGCAGCAGCCGGAAAAGATCGCCGCCCTGGGGGAGCGTGGCGACACCGGGCACGATGGAGATTTCGCCGCGAAAGATGAGCCCGAAGATGGCGGCGGTGACGATCGTGGGGGCGAAAAGCGTTTTGACGAGCGGCACGTCCTTCCACCGCACGCCGAGCACCGGGATGGAATACCCGAGGCACACGACGCTGCCGCCCAGCACGAGCGCGAGCGTGAGCCAGTCGCGCCGCCATGCGGGCAGGCCCACGAGCACCAGCGCGGCGAGACCGAGCGTGACGCCGCCCACGGTCCGCAGCCGCGCGCTAGCCGCGGCGCGCGCGGGGACGTTCAGCACGTCGGCCGGATCGCGCCGGATGCGGTCGGCATTGTAGATGACCAGCGCCGCGCAGAACCACAGCGGGAGCCACCGCCCGGCATCCACGCCCATGAGCCACGCCATCGCCCAGCCAAAGGCGGCGATGCCCGCCGCGCCGTAGAGGCTAAGCGCGTGGATGACGGTCGCGAATTCCGCGAAGAAGGATTGCGGCGGTGGGTTCTCGTTTGGCAAGGGTAGGCGCGCGCGACGTCGTGCCGCGCGCTTCCTACCGCCCCAGCCCCCGTCTTTCAACCACGCCATGAGCACCGCCGCCGAACCGCCCGAGCTGGAACCCACCGCGCCCCTGCCCAATACCGCCGCGTCAGGTGCGGAGTTCAAAGAAGACGACGTCGAGGCGGTGGCGTATTTCAAGGAGGCCCACCGGCAGATCAAACACCAGCTCGGCAAGGTGATCGTCGGACAGGACAAGGTGATCGACGAACTCCTGATCTCCATTTTCACCCGCAGCCACGCGCTGCTCGTGGGCGTGCCGGGGCTGGCGAAAACGCTGCTCATCTCCACGCTCGCGCAGACGATCAATCTCTCGTTCAAGCGCATCCAGTTCACGCCCGACCTGATGCCCAGCGACATCACCGGCACGGAGGTCATCTACTCGAATCCGCAGACCGGCGAGCGGGAGTTCAAATTCCTCAACGGGCCGATCTTTGCGAACGTCATCCTCGCGGATGAAATCAACCGCACTCCGCCGAAGACGCAGGCCGCGATGCTCGAGGCGATGCAGGAGCGGCGCGTGACCGTGGGCGGCGTGAACCACAAGCTGCCCGAGCCCTTTTTCGTCCTCGCGACGCAGAACCCGGTCGAGCAGGAGGGCACCTATCCCCTGCCCGAGGCGCAGCTCGACCGTTTCATGTTCATGATCTTCGTGGACTACCCCTCGATGGAGGAGGAGCTGGAGATCATGAAACGCGGGACCGGCCCCGGCGCAGGCACGCCCCGGGCGATCATGGATCTGGAGCACATCGTTTACCTGCAAGGCGTGGTGAAGCGCATGCCCGTGGCCGATCACGTCTTCGAGTACGCGCAGAAGATCGTGGCCGCCACGCGCGCGAAGAGCCCGCAGGCGCTCGACTTTTGCAAGAAGTGGCTCTCCTGGGGCGCCGGCCCGCGCGCCTCGCTGAATCTCATCATGGCGGCGAAAGCGCACGCCATCGTCCGCGGCCAGATCTACGTGAGCTGCGCGGACGTGGCCGCGGTCGCGCCCTCGATCATGCGCCACCGCATCATCCCGAATTTCGCCGCGCAGAGCGAGGGCGTCACCAGCGACGACATCACGCGGATGATCCTGGAAAAGATCCCTCAGGACCGCTGACTCCCGCCTTGCGAAAGCCCGCCGCGCACGCATGGTTATGACCGATGAAACTGCGCCTCGACCTGCTGAAGCACCTGACGGCGGAGGACCTCGCGGAGGAGGTGCTGGCGAACAATCACCGTTACAAGCCCGAGCCTCTTTTTTCGAAAACTGGAGTTGGGAGCTTGTCGTCAGCCTCAACCGAGGAGCGTGCGCAAGAGGAGGCGCGCAGCACGGCTTTAATAGCGAGGCTGAAGGCGCGTGCCG
>JAYTML010000543.1:0-1903 GCA_043728655.1 Chthoniobacter sp.
GCGTGCTCGACTCCCACGGATTCAGGCTCCCCGGTGACGGGATTCCTGATCGGCTCCAGCGCGACATTGAACGAGTCGCCGATCCGCACCGAACTGTCCCGGCCTTTGAGGTCAAACTGGATCGCCGTGAAGATCGGATCGAGGACCTTGGAGAAGGTCGTCGCGAGGATTTCAAACGGCAGTCCGCCGGCCTTGCCCGAGCAGATCGTGAGGAGAGCCTCGCGCTGCGTGGCGCTTGCGCTTTCGTCGATGAACATGGCGAGCGTGCCGTTTCCCTCGTGGATCGCCTTTGGCCAATGGGCCGCCATTGCCACCGAGAGGCCGTCCAGCGGGACATCGCCGAACCTGCCTTTGATTATCCGCCATGTGAGTGTGCCCTCGCAGAAGCCGCGCGTCGGCGGAGCGGAAAACTCGCACGGGCAGCCGTAGTCGCAGTTGCATGCCTGGAGGAGGTCTGCCTCCAGGGACCATTTGGTTTGTGGCGTATTCATGCTGAAAGCGTCTGCCTCGCCGTGATCGAAGGCAACCAGCAATCCCGCTCACGGAGCGCCGCGCCGGCCGCCGGATGGAGGCCGCGCGGCGCGAATTGCGCGCATCGCATTTCCCCCTAAAGTCCCGCACTCCGATGAACCGCCTCCTCCTGCTGCCCGCATTGCTTTTGACCTTCGCCGCGACTGGCCTCCGCGCGCAGACGTTCACCACGCCAGCCGACTCGCGTCCCGCCAAAGCCGGCGAGTTTCGCGACATCCCATACGTGACGGGCGGGCACGAGAGGCAGCGGCTCGATCTCTACCTGCCGCAGCAGAGCGACGGGCTGCGGCCGGTCGTCGTGTGGGTGCACGGCGGCGCGTGGGAGGCGGGGACAAAAGCGGACTGCCCCGCGAAGGGAATGCTCGCGCGCGGCTACGTGGTGGTGAGCGTGGGGTATCGGCTGAGCCAGCACGCGGTTTTCCCCGCGCAGATCCAGGACTGCAAGGCGGCGATCCGCTGGCTGCGCGCGCATGCAGCGGAGTATCAGATCGATCCGGACCGCATCGGCGTCTGGGGCGCATCGGCGGGCGGGCATCTGGTCGCGCTGCTCGGCACCACGGGGAGCGTGCGCGATTTCGACGTGGGGGAAAACCTCGCGCAATCGAGCTGCGTGCAGTGCGTGATCGACTGGTTTGGACCGGCGGATTTTCTCCACTACGGCGACCCGGCCAAGGCGCGCCTGGATGACGTCAAATCGCCTGTCACGCGCCTGCTCGGCGGCACCGTGCTGGAGAAGCCGGAGCTGGCGAGGCAGTCCAGCCCCATCTACTACGTGAAAGCGGACGCGGCTCCTTTTCTCATCATGCAGGGGGACACGGATCCCCTCGTGCCGATGCAGCAGAGCGAGTCGCTCCACGCCGCGCTGCAGCAGGCGAAGGTCGAGAGCGTTTTGAAGATCTATCCGGGTGCCGGACACGGAGGCGCTCAGTTTGGCTCGCCCGAGAGCCGGAAGATGATGGCTGACTTTCTGGATCAGCACCTCGCAAAGGCGAAGGCGACGCGATAGGCGCGCGGCGCCGTTGAGTCGGTTTTCCTCAATGGAATGCGATGCGCGGGTGGCCGTGCGCAAGCGGCCCGCGCAGGCATCCTCCTAGCCTCGAAAACCAAACGCGCACACCCAAACGCGCACACGCAGGATCGCTGAAAGTCCCGGAAGTCTCGCCTCGCGGATGATGGTTGTCTTTCAGTCGAGCGGACTGGCGACGTTGATGCCGGGTTTGTTGAGGACGTGGGTGTAGATCATCGTCGTGGAGACATCCTTGTGCCCGAGCAGCTCCTGCACGGTGCGGATGTCCGAGCCGCTTTCCAGCAGATGGGTGGCGAAGGAGTGCCGCAGGGAATGCGGAGTCACCGGCTTGCTGATTTCGGCTCG
>JAYTML010000544.1:0-1934 GCA_043728655.1 Chthoniobacter sp.
GATCGCGAGCGCGGCGTGGCGTGGCAGGTGCCGCTGCTCACGCTGCCGCATACGCGCTTTCTGCTGATGTCCGCGACGCTCGGCGAGACGGCGTTCTTCGAGGAAGGGCTGAGCCGGCTGAACGGCCGCGAGACGGTCACGGTCGCGACGAAGGACCGGCCGGTGCCGCTGGAGTTCACCTACGCGGAGACGCCGCTGGCGCAGACGCTCGAAGCGCTGGTGACCGGCGGGAAGGCGCCGGTCTATGTGGTGCATTTCACGCAGGCGGACGCGGCGCAGAGCGCGCAGGATTTCATGAGCACGAACGTCTGCACGCGCGAGGAAAAGGCGGCGATCGCGCACGCGATCGAGGGGTTCAGGTTCAGCAGTCCGTACGGGCCGGAGATCAAGAAATGGCTGCGGCACGGGATCGGGCTGCATCACGCCGGGCTTCTGCCGAAGTACCGCGTGCTGGTGGAGCAGCTCGCCCAGCGCGGCCTCCTCAAGGTGATCTGCGGGACGGATACGCTCGGGGTGGGAATCAACGTGCCGATCCGCACCGTGCTCTTCACGCAGCTCTGCAAATACAGCGGGGAGAAGACCGCCATCCTCAGCGCGCGCGACTTTCACCAGGTCAGCGGACGCGCCGGGCGCAAGGGATTCGACGACGCCGGCTGGGTGGTGGCGCAGGCTCCGGCGCACGCCATCGAGAATCTGCTGCTCGAGCAGAAGCAGGCGGGCGGCGGGAAAAAATTCGTGAAGCGCAAGCCGCCGGAGCGGAACTTTGTGAACTGGGACGGGAAAACCTTTGCCCGCCTGATCACCGCGCCGCCGGAGCGGCTCACCAGCCAGTTTCAAGTCACCCACGGCATGCTGCTCAACGTGCTCAGCCGCCCGACCGACGGCTGCCGCGCGATGCGGGATCTCATCGCGCGCTGCCATGAAACGCCGAAGGCGAAAAAGGCGCTGACCCGGCGCGCCTGGCAGCTCTTCCGCGCGCTGCTCGGGCGCGGGATCATCGGCTTCATCCCGCAGACCATCGAGGGCGCGAAGGTGCGGGTGAACGTGGCGTTGCAGGAGGATTTTTCGATGAACCAGGCGCTCTCGCTTTACGTCCACGACACGCTCCCGCTGATGGACCCGCAGGCGCCGGACTATGCGCTCGTCGTGCTCACGCTGGTGGAGTCCATCCTGGAGGATCCGGATCTCATCCTCCGCAGGCAGCTCGACAAAGTGAAAGGCCAGGCCGTCGCCGAGATGAAGATGCAGGGCATCGAATACAACCAGCGCATGGAGGAGCTGGAGAAGCTCGAATACCCGAAACCGAACCGCGATTTCATCTACTCCACGTTCAATGACTTTGCGGCCAGACATCCGTGGGTCGGCAAGGAAAACATCCGGCCGAAATCCATCGCGCGGGAGATGTTCGAGGAGTTCCGCTCCTTCGCCGATTACATCAAGGTGTATGAGATCCAGCGCGCCGAGGGGCTCCTGCTGCGGCATCTCTCCAGCGTTTTCAAAGTGCTCGCGCAAACCGTCCCCGACGCCGCGAAGAACGACACCCTGCGCGAGATGGAACTCTATCTCGGCACGATGCTGCGGCAGATCGATTCCAGCCTGCTGGAGGAATGGGAGAGGATGCGCGACCCGGACTACCGGCCGCGCGGCGAGCAGGCCGAGGTGCGGCCGCCCGGCGCCGAGGAAGCCGCCCGCGACATTACGCGCGACGCGAAGACTTTCACGGCCGCGATCCGCAATCGCATCTTCACCTTCCTCCGCGCCCTCGTCAGCGGCGACATGGAAGCCGCCCTCGCCGCCGTCGGCCCGTGCGAGGACGAGCCATGGACCGCGCAACGACTCCGCGACGCCATCGACGCCTACCACGCCGGGCACGGGCATCTCCGCCTCGATCCGGAAGCGCGCAACGTGCGTCACACCTACGTCACGCCGTCCGA
>JAYTML010000545.1:0-6552 GCA_043728655.1 Chthoniobacter sp.
TAGTGGCGCTGGGATAGGCGCTAGGAGATGCGGGAGATCGGGAAGGGACTACTGGTAATGAGCCCGACTTCGTCGAGTTTAGCCGACTTTCGTGAACCCCCTCCGATTTTTCACCGCAATCCTGCCGCTCGTGGCGGCCGCTTTTTCCCTGACCGGACGGGCGGACGGTGCGCTGGTCGCGAACTGGAAGGCGGAGACTTACACCAGCGGGACATGGACGGACACGGTGTCGGCGCTTCCAGCGGCGCCGGTCAATGCGCCGAGCGTGGTGACGAATGCCTTTGGCACGCGGAAGGGGATCAACTGCGGTGGCACCGGCTACTTCACCGTCGCGTCCGGGAGCAATCCGCTCGCCGGGAAAACCTCGTTCACGCTGGCGGCGGTCTTTAAGGCGACGAGCGCCGGCACGACCGGAACGAACTGGTACCAGGCGAGCGGCCTGATCGGTGCGGAGCAGGGCGGCGTCACGAATGACTTCGGCCTCGGCTGGACCGGCGACACGGGCGGCGCGGTGAAAGGCGGTGCGGGTTTCTCCGGCCTCGGCGACCGTACGGTGACATCTGCCGCGCAGGCGCTGAACACGGTGCATGCGGCGGTGATGACCTACAACGGCCCGACGGGTGTGCTCACGCTTTTCGTGAACGGCGTGCAGGTGGCGACGGCGACCGGCACTGTCAACGCGGCCCGGAATGCCGCCACGTTTGGCCTCGGCGCGATGAGCACCGCGACCACAGCCTATCAGCCCTTTCCCGGCATCATCGGCGAGCTGCAGATGTACGACAGCGTGGAGGATGGAGTGGCGCTGAGCAATTCGCTGCGGAACACGTATCTCTCGCCGCAGCTCATCACCTCCTTTACCGCGAACAAGGCGAGCGCCTACGAGGGGGAAAGCGTCCAGTTTTCGTGGGCCATCAATACCGCGCCGCTGACCGGCTCGCTCTCCGTGACGATCAGGCGCGGGGCGACGACGATCTACACGGGCAGCAGCGCGAGCGGCACTTTCAACAGCACGATCCCCGATCTCGCAGGCACGGCGCAGAGCCTGGCCTACACGCTGACGGCGACCGAAGTCGGCGGCGGCGGACTCTCCGACAGCAAGCAGGTTTCCATCGCCGCTGACCCCGGAATCCCCACGGCGAACGCGCAATCCGGTCTCACGGTGCAGCAGCCGAATCCGCTCAACATCACGCTCGGCGGGATCGACCCGAATGGCGGCACGCTCACCTACTCGCTCGTGACGCCGCCGGTGAAAGGCGGCGTCGGCATCGTGGAAAACGTGGCGACTTTCACCCCGGCCGCGGGGATGAGCGGGGCGGATTCGTTCACCTTCAAGGTCAGTGACGGCAAGTATGAAAGCGCGGTGGCGAAGGTCTCGGTGACGATCAACCCGGTCGCGACCGCGCCGAGCGGCATCGCGCTGGATAGCAGCGTCGTCGCCGACACGGCGGTGAGCGGGACATTTATCGCGAAGATCGCGAGCACGGATATCAATTTCAACGACGCCCACACCTACGCGCTGGTGGCTGGCACGGGCGCGACGGACAACGCGCGATTCACGATCAGCGGACACCAGCTTCGCGCGGCGCAGAGTTTTGCGGGGCTGGCCGGCGGCACCTTCTCGATCCGGCTGCGCTCGACGGATTCCACGGCGCTGACGGTCGAGCAGGTCTTCACGCTGAGCTGCGCCACGCCGACGCGCGGCGTGGTCATCAATGAGGTCCTCTACAACGGCGTGGACAACACGGTGCGCGATGAATTCATCGAGCTCTACAACGCGGGCACGGTGACGGTGAATCTCACGGGCTGGCGGCTGTCGAGCGCGGTGGACTACGATTTTCCCGCGAACACGATGCTCGCCGCGGGCGCGTATCTGATCGTCGCGCAGGATCCCGCGACGATCTCGGCGAGGTTTGGAAAAGCTGCGCTCGGGCCGTGGACGGGCTCGCTTTCGAGCAAGGGCGAAACCATCCGGCTGCGCGATGCGGGCGACGTGATTGTCAGCGAGGCCGATTACAAGCCGGGCTTCCCGTGGCCGACGTCGGCGGATGGCGACGGCACCTCGATGGAGCTGATCAATCCGAAGCTCGACGAAGGGCTCGGCAGCAACTGGCGCGCGGCGACGATTCCCGCGCTCACGGCCACGACCGACACGGCGACACCGGGCGCGCAGAATTTGAAATTTGCGGCGAACGCCCCGCCCGCGATCCGGCAGGTGAATCATTCGCCGACGCAGCCGACGAGCGGCGATCCGATCGTGATCACGGCAAAGGTCACGGACCCGGACGGCGTCGCGAGCGTGCAGTTGCTCTACCAGAGCGTCGCGCCCGGCGCCTTCATCCCGAGCACGCTGCCGCGGGCGATTTCCGGTGGTCAGTTCACCAGCACCGCGCTGCCGCTCCCGGACAATCCGGCATTCGAAAGCGCGGCGAACTGGACCACCGTGGCGATGAATGACGATGGGCTCGGCGCGGATGCGCAGGGTGGCGACGGCATCTACACGGCGACGATTCCCTTTCAGCCAAACCGCACGCTCGTGCGCTACCGCATCGTCGTGGCGGACAACCTGGGCGTGAACGTTCGCGTGCCGTACACGGACGATCCGTCGCTGAATTTCGCGTGCTTCGTCTATGATGGCGTGCCGGCCTACCAAGGCTCGACCGCGGCGGTGCTCACGGCGCTGCAGACGTACCATTTCCTGACGCGCGGCGCGGATTACGACCAGTGCGTGGCCTACAATGTGGCCAACCAGCTCTCGACGAATACGCCGAGCTGGACGTTTGAGAACTGGGAGGCGGCGTTCGTGAGCGACGGCGTGGTCCGGGATCACATCCTCTATCGCCTGCACGGTGCGAACGGCCGCTACGGCGCGAGCGGAGTCGCTGGCGCGGCGGCGACGAGCAAGCGGGCGTTCAAGTTCATCTTCAACAAGGGCGCGTATTTCCAAGGGCGTGACAACGACGGGAAAAACTACCCGGGCGAGTGGAAGACGATGATCACGGAGAACTGCTGGGAGAACCGCGCGACGTATACGTTTTCACTCAATGAGGCGGTGAATTTTTACATCTGGAACCAGCTCGGCGTGCCCGCGCCGTTCGCGAATTTCGCGCACTTCCGCACGGTGAAGCAGAGCGCCGAGCAGCCGGACGCGTGGCACGGCGATTTCTGGGGCCTGATGTTCGTTCACGAGGATTACGACGGGCGGTTCCTCGACGCGCACAACCTGCCGAAGGGTAATCTTTACAAGCTGACGAAGGACGGCGTGACCGGCGTCTCGCAGCAGCGCTATCAGGCGGAGTTCGCGCCGAAGGACGGAAGCGATCACGACGATTTGAAAAACAACCTGCGCGGGACGAGCACGCCGGCATACATCACGGGGCGGGTGAACCTGGACCTGTGGGCGCGCTACCACGCCTTCGCCGAAGCGATCCGGCACTATGATTACTGGCCGAGCGGCGACAACAATGCGGCGTGGTATTTCTACCCTGACTACAGCGCAGCCAATGGCAACAAGGGGACCCTCTGGTGGATGCCGAACGACGTGGACGCGACGTGGGGGCCGACCTGGAACAACGGGCGCGACCTCGTCCACAACTCGCTCTTCAACGACACGCCCGATGCCGGCGGCGATGCCTCTACGAACCCGACGCTGTGGGCGCGCTACTACAACCAGGTCCGCGAAGTCCGCGATCTCCTCTGGCAGCCCGAGCAGATCAATCCGCTGATCGACCAGTTCGCCGCGGTCATCCAGCCGTTTGTGAATGCGGATTTCGCGCGGTGGTACGGCGCGCCGAGCGATGCGGGAAATTTTGCGGGGCTCGCCGGTTTCGGCATGAGCAGCAGCGTGGGCCAGACCTCGCTCGCGGCGTATGTGGCGGGGATGAAAGATTTCGCCTTTGACGCGGACAACAACGGCAGCACATGGCCGGGCGGCAATGTGGGAGCCGGCGGACGCGCGGCCTTTCTCGAAGCGAAGCAGGCGGAGAATGGCGAGGGCACGCAGATCCCGAACACGCCGGCGATCAGCTTTGCGGGGAGCGCCGGCTATCCGGTGAACGATCTGCGTTTTCAGACCACGGTGTTTTCCGATCCGCAGGGGAGCGGCACCTTTTCGGCGGTGCAGTGGCGCATCGCCGAGGTGAATCCGACGGCGGTCTTCACGCCCGGCGTGAAGCGCCTGCTCGAAATCAACGCGAGCTACGATTCAGGCGCCGTGGCGTTCACGAGCCAGTTCCGCTTTCCGGCGGCGTCCGCTGTCGCCGGGCGCACCTATCGCGCCCGTGTCCGGCACGCGGACAATACGGGCCGGTGGAGCCGATGGAGCGCGCCCGCCGAGTTCACCGCCGCAGCCGCGGATGTCAGCGTGTATTTGCAGAGCCTCGTGGTGAGCAAAGTCATGTACCGCCCGTCGCCGCCCACCGCCGCCGAGACGGCGCTCGGCTACACGGAGGACAGCTTCGAATACCTGGAAGTGCGCAATGTGAGCGCCACGATGCTGGACCTGAGCGACGTGCGTTTCACGAAGGGCGTGAACTTCGATTTTGCCGTCGGCCAGCAGCTCGCCGCGGGCGCCAGCCTCCTCGTGGTGAATAACATCGCCGCGTTCAACTACCGCTATGGGGCGGGCAAACCGGTCGCGGGCGCATGGCAGGCCGGCAAGGTGCTGAGCAACAGCGGCGAGCAGGTGAAGCTCTCCTTCGGAGCGGGCACGAGCATCGTGAATTTCACCTATTCCGCAGCGGCGCCGTGGCCGACGCAGGCCGCGGGGCAGGGATACAGCCTCGTGCTCATCCGGCCCGAAACGCTGCCGAATCCAGCGCTCGCCGCCAGCTGGCGCGCGAGCCGCGTCCCCGGCGGAAACCCCGGCGCGGATGACCGGATCACGTTTTCGACATGGGCGGCGGGGTATCCTGGCGCCGCTGATCCCAATGCGGACATCGATGGCGATATGCTCACGAATTTCACCGAGTATGCCGTGGGAAGCGACCCGACGCAGCGCAGCGCCAATGCGGTGCCGGTTGCGGTGCAGTCCGTGAATGTGAGCGGCGTCGTCGCGAACTACCTCACGATCGGCGTCCGGCGGCAGATCGGCGCGGAGGACGTCACGTATTACGTCGAGTTTTCCGATGACCTCGCGGCGCCGTGGAGTGGGAACGGCGTGCTGGTGAGCAGCGCGTTCAATGGGGACGGCACGATCACGGAAGTCTGGCGTGCCGCGACTCCTGCGAGCGCGACCCTGAAATGTTTCGCCCGCCTCCGGGTGACGAATCCGTAGCAATTGAAAACGCAGAGACGCAGAGGCGCAGAGCTTCGGGGCGCTTTTTCCGTTTGCTCGATCGGATAGGAGGACGCAGAAATTCTGCGAACTCTGCGTCTTTGCGTCTCTGCGTTGAGAATCCAACGCCTCTGCCTGCGACGGCAGCGCATGGAGCCGGCGATTGGCGCTTGCGCTGGGGCGGGGCATTTGAGGAAAACAGCGGGCATGACCCAGACCTCTCCCCTCCATGCTGCTGTGCGCGGTTTCGCCGCCGCGGCTATTTTCACCGCCATGTTTGTCCAAACCGCCGCCGCGGAGATCGCGGTGAAGAACGGGGACAAGGTGGCATTCCTCGGCGACTCGATCACGGCGGGCGGCTGGGGCAGTCCGGCGGGCTATGTGAGGCTGGTCATGGCCGGTCTTGCGGCGAATGGCGTGAAGGCGGAGCCGGTGCCCGCGGGGATCAGCGGCCACAAGTCCAATGACATGCTCGCGCGGCTGGAGCGCGATGTCCTTTCCAAGAAGCCGCAGTGGATGACGCTGAGCTGCGGCGTGAATGACGTGTGGCACGGCAAGAAGGGCGTGCCGCTGGACGACGCGGCGGCGGCGGTCGAGGGCGCGTATGACGAGAAGGTGGCGGAGCGGGGGACGTACAAGAAGAACATGGCGGAGATCGTGGTCAAGGCGCAGGCGGCCGGGGCCAAGGTGGTGCTGCTGACGGCGACGGTGATTCAGGAAAACCTGGAGGGACCGGAGAATGCGAAGCTCGCGCCTTTCAACGAATACCTGCGCGCGCTGGCGAAGGAAAAAAAGCTGCCGCTGGCTGACCTGAACGCGATGTTTCAGGAGCGGATCAAGGCGGAGAACAAGCCGGGGCAAAAGGTGCTGACGGGCGACGGCGTGCACATGAACCTCGAGGGAAACAAGCTGATGGCGACGGGCGTGCTCCAGGCGTTCGGGCTCGATGCGGCGCAGATGGCGAAGGCGCGCGGGTCATGGGTGGCGCTGGAGGAGGAGGCCGCGGCGAAAGCAAAGGCGGACGCTGAAGCCAAGGCAAAGAAGGCGGCGGAAGCCAAGGCAAAGGCGGCTGAGGAGGCGAAGGCCAAGGCGGCGGAAACGCCCGCGGCGCCGGCGACGAAGTAAGGAAACCCCGGCACTTTTATGAAAAAGGCAAAGATCGGTCTCATCGGACTCGGCGCGATGGGGCGCGTGCATTTCGACTGCTGGCGCAAGAGCGGGCACGGCGAACTCGTGGCGGTGAGCGACCGCAATCCGAAGATGCTCGCGGGCGACTGGGG
>JAYTML010000546.1:0-2681 GCA_043728655.1 Chthoniobacter sp.
GAAAGCGCGGCGTCCGCGAGCGGCTGCATGTCGCCGTCGGTGCGGAGATTGTCGAAGGCAGTGCGAATCGCCTCGGTCGTCATGGACTGGAGCCAGAGGCGGCGGAGCGGCTTCTTCACGCCGGCGGCCCGGACGATGTTCCGAAAGATCAGCTCGCCCTCGCGCCCGGCGTCGCAGGCATTGATGATGGCATCGACTTCCTTCCGCTTGAGCAGGCGCTTGAGGATGTTGAGCCGGCCCACGTTTTTGTCGATGGGTGAAAGGGCGAATTCCGGCGGGAGCGACGGCAGGTTCTCGATCTTCCACTTTCCACGAGCCGGCTCGAAGCCCTCCGGCGGCGCGAGCTCGAGCAGATGTCCGACCGCGGACGAGATGACCCATTGGTCGTTCTCATACCAGTCGCCGTCCTTTTTCACGCCGAGGACGCGCGCGAGGTCGGTGGCGACGCTGGGTTTCTCGGCGATGACGAGGGTCTTGGGCATGGTCTTGGGGTCTAGGAGAGCCGTACGAACTGCTGGCCGGGAAGTTGTTTGACCCGCCTTTTCATTTCGAGGGCGAGCAACGTGGACGCCACTTTCGGCATGGGCAAGCCAGATCTTGTGACGATGGAATCGAGCGGCGTCTCGCTGGTTTCGATGCTTTCGAGCACGGTTTGCTCAGCGGGCGAAAGCGTCGCGGACGCTGTTTTCGCAGTCTCCGGCGGGAGGAGCAGGTTCAGTTCGTCGAGGATGTCGGCCGCGCCGGTGATGAGCTTCGCGCCTTGCTGGATGAGGCGGTTCGGCCCGGCGGAAGTCGGGCGGTCGATGGGGCCGGGCACTGCATAAACGGTGCGGTTGTGCTCCAGCGCCTGGCCGGCCGTGATGAGCGCCCCGCTTTTCAGCCCGGCCTCGATCACGAGGAGCCCGCTGCTCCAGCCCGCGACGATCCGGTTGCGATAGGGAAAGGTCTGCGGCGTGGGCGGGTAGGTCATCGGGAACTCGCTCACGACAGAGCCCGATGCCGCGATTTTTTCCGCCAGCGCCGCGTTTTCCTGCGGGTAAAGGTCCATCAGCCCCGAGCCGATTACCGCGACCGTCCGGCCCTGCGCTGCGAGCGCGCCCTGATGCGCCGCCGTGTCGATGCCCCGCGCCAGCCCGCTCACCACCGTCAGCCCCGCGTAGGCGAGCTGGTAGGAGAGCTTCTTCGCGCACTCCAGTCCGTAGTGGGAGGTCTTCCGCGAACCGACCACCGCGAGCGCGTGCTGGTCCCGCTCCGTCAGCCGCCCCCACGTGTAGAGCACGATCGGCGGATTATAGATCTCCCGCAGCAGCCGCGGATACAGCGGCGATGCCCCCGTGATCACCTCCGCGCCAAAGTCCCGCACCCGCGCCAGCTCCGCCGGCAGATCCACGCGGCTTTCCCATCCCGCGATCCCCTCGCTCACCTCCGCACCCACGCCCTCGACCTCCCGGAGCTGCCCGGCCCGCGCCCGCAGCACCCGCTCCGGCGTTTCAAACCGCTCCAGCAGCCGCTTCATCCGTACGGGCCCCAGGCCCGGTACCATGTTCAGCGCCACACAGGCTTCCGTTTCCGTCATGCGCCACCCTTACGCCAGCGGGCGGTCGCGAAACCAAGCTAATAATTTCCGGCCGCCGGCCTTACCCCTCCGAAACATTCGTTGACCCGCGGTGTTTCCGCCGCTTACACCCACTCCCCATGAAAACGCTCCTTTCGCTTCTCCTCGCCCTCGTTTTCGCCCTCGCTCCCGGCACCGCGCGGGCGGAGGAAAAAAACGGCCTCAGCGTCAGCGTCGGCAAAACGACCATCGAGAAAAACGACACCCGCGGCACTGGCTACTACTCCGACCGCATCAACCGCACGCAGGGCCTCAAGGCCAGCATCAAGAACACCTCCTTCAAGGAAATGCCCGAGGGCGAGGTCATCTGGAGCATCGTCGTGAAGAAATACTACTCCACCTCCGCAGAGATCTACACCGGCACCGAGAAGCTCAAGTCTCTCAAGCCCGCCGAGACGACGGATATGGTCATCGGCAATGCCGAAATCACCGGCTACAACTACTCAGGCGCGCAGGAAAAGGATAAGATCGAGTGGCAGGTCATCATCAAGCAGGACGGCAAGGAGATGATCAAAACGCAGAGCACATCCTCCTTCGACGGACTCGCGAAACGCGCCGTCAAGGCCGTTCCCGCCGGCAAAGGCGCCCGCAACTGACGGCCCGCCGCGGCCTTCCCCCCGATCTTGCGTTCCTCCGCGCTCTTCGCCGTTTGCGCGGCCCTCGCCCTTTCAGTTTCCGTCTTTGCGGCTCCGCCGGAAAAGCCCGCGCGTGAGCTGCCCGGCCCGCTCCCGGACGGCGCCATCCTCCTCCCGAATCAGTGGCAGCTCCGCCCCGCCGGCGAGCAGCTCGCCACCGGAGATTTCCCGGTCAATATCGCCCTCCACCCCGGCGGCAAATTCGCCGCTGTGCTCCACTGCGGCTACGGCCCCCACGAGATCGTCGTCCTCGACATCGCCACCCGCGCAGTCGCCTCCCGCCAGCGCATCCCGGAAGCCTTTTACGGCCTCGCTTTCTCCCGCGATGGCACCCGCCTCTTCTGCTCCGGCTCCTCGGACGAAATGCTCCACGCTTTCCGCTTCGCCGATGGCGCGCTCACCGCCGAACCCGCCGTCGCCGTGCGCGACAA
>JAYTML010000547.1:0-5355 GCA_043728655.1 Chthoniobacter sp.
ACGCTGATCGAGAGGAAGCTGCAGGAGACGCAGAAGCTCGAAAGTCTCGGCGTGCTCGCCGGCGGGATCGCGCACGATTTTAACAACCTGCTGACCGGCGTGCTCGGCAACGCCAGCATCGCGCGTGTCGAGATCCCGCGGGATTCGCCGACGCAGGAGTGCCTCGCGCAGATCGAGGAGGCAGCCCAGCGAGCCGCCGAGCTGTGCAAGCAGATGCTCGCGTACTCGGGCAGAGGCCGCTTCATCGTCCGTCCGCTGGATCTCAGCGCGGTCGTCCGCGAAACGACGGAGCTGATCCACACCTCGATCGGCAAAAAAGCGTCGATCCGGTTTTCGCTGGCGACTGACCTTCCGGCGATCAATGCCGACGCCACGCAGGTCCGGCAGATCGTGATGAACCTCGTCATCAACGCCTCGGACGCGATCGGCGAAAACAGCGGCGTCATCGCCGTCAGCACCGGCGTCATGCATGCCGACCGCGCCTGCCTCGCGGACACATATCTCTCACCCGGCATCCCGGAGGGGCGGTATGTTTTCCTCGAGGTCAGCGACGATGGAGAGGGCATGAGCGCGGCGACCAAGGCGAAGATTTTCGAGCCATTCTTCACGACGAAATTCACGGGCCGCGGGCTCGGGCTCGCAGCGGTGCTGGGCATCGTGCGGGGCCACCGAGGTGCGATGAAGATCCACTCCGAACTCGGGCGCGGGACGACTTTCCGGCTCCTGCTCCCCTGCACCGATGGAACTGCGGACGCCGGGGCGGCGGCAGGAGACGCGGGCGCGGCCTGGCGCGGGAGCGGCACGGTGCTCGTGGTCGATGACGAGGAGACCGTGCGAGGGGTCGCCTCGCGCATGCTGAAAATGATGGGCTTTGAGCCGCTGCTCGCGTGCGACGGGCGCGAGGCGGTGGAGATTTTCGCCGCCCGCTCCGGGGAGATCGCGGGCGTGATGCTCGACCTCACGATGCCGTCCCTGGACGGGGCGGCCACGCTCGCGGAACTGCGCCGGGTGCGGCCCGACGTACGCGTGCTGCTGATGAGCGGCTTCACCGAGCACGATGCGCTGAACCGCTTTGGCGGCAAAGGGCTCTCATGCTTTCTGCAAAAGCCCTTCAGGGCGGAAGACCTCCGCACGGCCTTGCGCGGGATGTTTGAATCGCCGGCGCAGGGCTGACGCCGGTCCGCGTCAGAATTTCGGCAGGACCGCGCCAGGGGGAGTGGCTTTCTTGGGCTGCTTCGCGAGCTTTTTCTCGTAACCCTCGACTTCGCGGGATTCCAAAGTGAGCAGCTGATTCGCCTTCAGGCTCGCCTGCGCGTGATCGGTACGCTCCCACTTGCGGCCCTCGAAAAGGGTCTTGAGCGCATTCAAGCCGCTGTTGCCGGTCTTCGGCTTGTCCTCTTTCCATGAAAAGGCGCCCTTTTCACTGTCGAGGATCGCGCGGATTTCCTCCTCGCTGATCTGTTTTGGCACGTTGTTCTCCGGGAGATGCACGTACTCGATCCGGGCCGTGGTGCCGCTGATGAATGCCGCGCGAACCCGCCAGCCTTGAAAGTTGTAAATGACCTCCTTCGCCCCTTCCAGGAGCGTCTTGTCCGTCGGCGCACTCAGCTCCGGCGCGGGCGCGCCATAACGGAGCTGCGACTGGGCCTCGGTCTCGCCGAGGCGGGCGTGGAGCGGGAGGGCGGTGGCGAGGAGCAGCGCGGGAAGCAGCCAGCGGGACGGGAGTGTGGTGTGCGTGGACATAGGCGGAGGGTGTGCAATGCGTGCCCGGAAGACAACCGGCACGGCGCTGTCGGGGCAGACGGGCCGTTCGGCGCGGCGGTTACGCGAAAGTATCGCGACCTTTCGCTTGACCCCAAAAAGCGCCGACCCTAGTTTGCGCCCTTCAAAATTCGGGCTGTGGCTCAGCTTGGTAGAGCGCTTCGTTCGGGTCGAAGAGGTCCAGGGTTCGAATCCCTGCAGCCCGACCACTTCCAGCGGGAGGAGGAGTTCTCCCGGCTTCCCGGAGGATGCCCGGCCGGCTTTTCCAAGCCGCTACCGCTGCACCTGGAGGACGATGATGAGCTGGCCGTTGCCGTACTGCGGGCCGCGGATGAAGAGGGGGCTGCCAGGGGCGAGCTTGGCTTCGGTTTCGAGGAGGGGGCGCTTGTTTTGGAAAAGCTCGAGATTGAGCAGGTAGCCGCCGCGGGCTTCCTTTGAGAGCGAGCGGCGCGCTTTCACGCTGAGCCAGAAGGTCTGGCTGGGGACGAGCCAGTTCTCGGTGCCGTCGTCGATTTTCTCCGCCGCCGAGCCGATGAGCTCGAACTGGCTGTAGCCAAAGACGCGCTTCAGCCGCGGGGCGATGTCGCGCAGTTCGGCGGGCGGGTCCTTCGGTGCGGAGGCATTCGTCGCCAGCACGACTGCGGTCCAGATCTTGTCCACTGCGACCGGGGCGGCTCGCAGCACCGGCACGGCGCTGGTGGTCGTGGTCGTCATCGCCGTGGGGCTGTCGGCGGCAAAGGCCAGGACAGCGAGGGCGAAGACGAGGAGGGCGGCGGCGAGGCGCATGGCGGTCAGTTCAGCGCGTAATTGGCGGGGATGTAGTCGAGACCGTCGAGCCAGACGACGGTGACGTTGTCGTTCGGATCATAGACCGTGGTGGCGGAGATGGTCGGGTCGGCGGGCCACGACTCTACGACGTGCGCGTAGTATTTCGACTTCTCGCCCACATGCGCGGTGGCGGATGTGGTGGCGGGGATGAGCGTCTTGAAAAGGCCGCCCGCGACCAGCAGGCAGGCGGCGCCGGCAAACGCCAGCCGCGGCAGCGACCAGAACCAGCCGCGCGCCTTGACCGGCTCGGCAGTGCGCGGGGTCTCGGCTGCGATGCGCTCCATGAGCTGGTGGTTGAAAAAGTCCTCGTTGCCGAGCGGCGGGACAGGTTGGGAACGGAGCAGGTCACCGAGTTTCCGCGCCTCCTCGCGCTCGGCGGCGGCTTCGGGACGGGTGGCGAGTTCCTTTTCAAAATCGGCAAGCTCCGAGCCGGTGAGCTGGCCATCGACCCAGGCGGTGAAGCGTTCTTCAAATGTTTTCATAGACGTCTTTGAGCAGGGCTTGGAGTTTCTTGCGGGCGTAAAAAAGGCGGGACATGACGGTGCCGAGAGAGCAGTCCATCTGCTCGGCGATCTCGGAGTATTCGAGCCCGTCGATCTCGCGCATGACGATGGCGGCGCGGTGCTCGGGCGAGAGTTTGGCGATGGCCTCGTCGATGCGCCCGCGGATCTCCTTGTCCGAGATCTTCTCCGCCGGCTGCATCTCGGGGCGGGGGGCGGTGGCCGCGCCGGGCTCGATCTGACGCAGGCCGATCTGGTCGTCGAATTCGGTGCCGCCGGCGATGTGCTTCCGGCGCAGCGCGTCGATTGTCACATTCATCAGGATGCGGTAGAGCCAGGTGTAAAAGGAGGACTGCCCGCGGAAGCGCCCGATGGATTTCCACGCCTTCACAAAGCCGTCCTGGGCGAGGTCCCAGGCGTCCTGTTCGTTGCGTGTCATCTGGTAGATCATGGAAAAGGCTCGGCTGCGGTAGCGGGTGACGAGTTCATTGAAAGCCGAGGTGTCACCAGCCTGTGAGCGGGCGACCAGATCGAGATCGTCCGGCCCTTCGGCGGCGGGCTCGGCCTGCTTCAGCATGGAGTTTGACGGGGCAGCCATCGGTTCATTCACCGCGAGTGCGGGAATATTTTTCGGGGGAGAATGGACACCTCTTATTCGCCGTCGTAGCGGCGCCGCCACTCGGAGCGGTACTCGCCCATGAGGAGAATGATGCCGTCGCGAATCTGGAAGAGCCGCTGGTTGAGCGTGGCGAAGCGCTTCGCGCTCAGATTCACCTCTTTGCGGAGCTGCATGGCGGCGTCGATGCCCGTCATCACGGCTTTGAGCGCCCGCTTGAGGTAGGCGATCGTCATGCCGATCTCGTCCACGTCGTCATCGCTCAGGGCGGCGGCGAGTTTGGCGCTGGCGATCGCGGCGTTAGTCGAGAGTTTCACGGCGGCGGGCTGGTTTTGCGCGTCGCCGAGCTCCTCGAAAAGCTGGTCGATCCAGATCGTGAGCGCGAAGGACGCCTGATAGAGCGGATGCACCTCGTAACCGTCCGCGTCGTCGGATTCACCCTCGGCGCTGGCCGCCTCCAAGTCCTCCTCGAACTCCTCCTCGAAAAGCGACTCCACGTTCTCGACCCATTTTTCTCCATCCCGGTCGAGGAGGTGGTACCAGCCCATTTCGCGGGCGATGATCTGGTCGCGGTTCGGGTCGTCGATGTAGCGCTCCAGAAGTTCCATGTACTTCTCGGTCTTGCGGTCCTGTTGCTGGAGGAAACGCTCCCAGTCATACTCGTCCCACACTTTTTCAGGCTCGTTGGAGTCGCCCATATACAGGTTAGTTATCGCGCTCGCGTGGACCGGGCAAAGGGAAATTTCACGGCGTCGGGGCGGGCATCGTCTGCCGCCGGAGCTGGCCGCACGCCGCGGCGATGTCGTGGCCTTTCTCCCGGCGGAGCGTGGCTGGAATGCGGGCGGCCGCGAGCACGGCCATGAAGGCGTCCTGCCGCGCCTCGCTCGGGCGCTTCCAGTCGAGGCCCTCGACCTTGTTGTAGGGGATGCAGTTGATCTTCCCTTTCACTTTCCGCGCCACGCGCACGAGCGCCGCGGCGTCCTCGGGTCGGTCGTTCACGCCTTCGATGAGGATGTATTCAAAGGTGAGCCACTGCTTTTTCCGCGTGGTGTAAAACGCGCACGCATCGAGCAGCTCGGCGAGCGGGTATTTGCGGTTCACGGGCATGATCTGCGAGCGCACGTCGTCGGTCGCGCCGTGGAGCGAAATGGCGAGCCGGACCTGGAGCGGCTGCTCGGCCAGCTCGCGAATCTGCGGCGCGAGGCCGCTGGTGGAGATGGTGATGTGCCGCGCGCCGAGGCCCACCCCCCACGGCGCATTGATGATCGCGATGGCGCGCATGAGGTTCGCGAAATTCGCCAGCGGCTCGCCCATGCCCATGAAGACGATGTTGTTGATCTTCTCCGCGCTCAGTTCCTCGACGCGCAGCACCTGCTCCACGATCTCGCCCGCGGAGAGGTTCCGGCTCCAGCCGTCCAGCCCGCTCGCGCAGAATTTGCAGCCATAGGCGCAGCCCACCTGCGTGGAAATGCAGATCGTCCGCCGGTCGCTTGCCTCGCCGTAGAGCGCGGGGGACGCCGGGATGAGCACGCTCTCGATGAGCGCGCCGTCGCCGAGCTGGAAGAGGTATTTCAGCGTCGTGTCCTTCGAGCCGAGCGTGCGGACCGGTTGCACGTCGTCAAAGGCGAGCTCCGCCGCGAGCTGGGTGCG
>JAYTML010000548.1:0-4567 GCA_043728655.1 Chthoniobacter sp.
CCACAGAAACGGCAGCACCACGAGGTACGACCAGACCATGATCTTCGTGTTGTCCCACTCCCACGGTGCGAACTTCACGAAGCAGCACAGCACGAAGGCGCCGAGCGCAGGGAAGACGGCCGCCGCCGGCCAGACCGCGCGCTTTTCCCGCCAGAGCACGACGCACAGCATGACGACGAGGACGGGCAGCACGCCGAAATTCATCGGCCAGAAAAGCAGCGCCGCGTGCTGCCGCGCGGGCTCGCCGAAAAGATCGCGGCACCACTGCACGAACGGCTCGTCGTCCCACATCCAGCCCGCCTTGAAGCCGAGCACGCTCGCGCCGCGCATCATGCCGGTGACGAGCAGCACGAGCGCGCTGGCCGGCACCAGCGCCGCGCCCACGAGCTGCGCAAGCCCGCGCCGCGCGGGCGCATGCAGGACGAACCACGCGCCGAGCAGCAGCGAGAGAAAGAGAAACGTGTGCAGGTGAAAAAGCGGCAGCGAGGCGTAGAGCAGCAGCTCGCCGGGCCGCGAGAGCCTCCAGCCGTCGCCCGCCGCGAACCAGCGCGAGCGCCAGCTGCACAGAAGCGCCAGCCCCGCGGGCAGCGCGAAAAGCAGCCCGCGCTGCGTGGCGAGCAGCGCGAGGGCGAAGCTTTTCCAAGCGAACTGGCTTTGGTAATCCGCGAGTTCGCCCGTCGAAAAAATGAGGAATCCGAACAGCCCTCCGTTCGCGAGAAAGCCGAAGAGCGCGAAGCCGCGTCCCCATTTCCAAAGCGCCACACCCGTGAGCGCGCTGCCCGCCAGCCCTGTCCAGATCAGCCCGCGCAGGAGATCCACGCCGAGGAGCGAGAGCAGGCTGTTGAAAAGATCGACGCCGATCGGGTAGGTCAGCCTTCCGCCGGTGAAGATCGGATTCTCCGGCCAGAAGGGAGCGCCGCCCGCGAGGTGATTGATGTAGGTGAGGTGCAGCGAGAGGTCGCCGAGGTTGTTTGGCGAGAGGACCTTGATCGCGTCGCCATCGCGGAAAACCAGCCAGAGAAACATCCGCGCCGTCACCAGCGCGTAGGCGGTGATCGCCGCCCACTCCCACGCTCCGGGCGGCCTCGCCTGCGCGGGTTCGTTCCGGCTCCGCCACATCGTCGCAGAGGCGACGAACGATCCGAACGCGAGCGAAATGCCGGCGATCCCGGGGTTCAGCCCCCCGCTCAAAAACGCCAGCGCCATCGCGAGCAGCGCGGAGCTGCTGACGGCGTAGAGAAACGCGGCGACGAGGTTCACGCTCGCCCTCCCTCGCTGTCATCCTGAGCGGAGCGCAGTCTGAGCGACTGTGAAATGAGTTCGGAGTCCGGGCGCGGGAGCGCCTCGTGGTCGCGCAGGAGCGCTTGACTCCGAAGAAGAGGCGGCGGAGCCAAGCGCTCCTGCGTGCCGGGCCTGGCGCTCCCGCGCCCGGAGTAGATGGGAGGAAGCTGCGCGTCGTTTTCCGCCTCCGCCCGCAAATAGTTAGAGGTCCTTCGACTGCGCTTCGCAAAGCCGAAGCTCCGCTCAGGATGACGGGGGAGAATCGCGCGCATCGTCATTTCACCCCGTCCGATCCGCCGGGCGCACCCGGCTGAAACTCCGGCACGCGGCCCGGAAACACGGCCCCAAACGCGCCCTGCCGCAGATACAGCGCGGCGGACTCGACCGACTTCCCGCGCACCTTCAGCGGCTCCTTGAAATAGTTGAACTTCAGCTCGTGCTCGATGGATTCCACGAGCGGATCGTCCACCAGCAGCACGTCGGCGTCGAGCGGGTCGGGCAGCGCGTCGATGCTGGGAAAGCCGATCTTCGGGTAGTCGGCGAGCAGCCAGTGAAAGGGATGACCTTCCGGCACGAGGATGTGCCCGGTGAGGTAGCGATTGCGCGGATCACGCGCGGTGAGCGTGCGCAGCGGCACGAGCAGCCGGTCGATGTCCTGCCGCGTCTGCACATAGACGTAGGGCTCGGCATCGTCGGCGAAGTGGCGGAAGTTCAGCTTCCACGTCGCATGCAGGGTGAAAACGCCGAGCAAACCCGCGAGCGCGGCCGTGCTCCACGCGTCCACCTTTTCCGCGCAGCGCACCACCGCGAGGCCGAAGATGAAATGGAACGGCCACATCAGCGAGATGACGCACCACGGTGTCTTGTAGGACACGATGCTGTAGCCGATGAGCGCGCCGACCCCGTAGATCGCGAGGTAGCGCGCGAGCCGGTTCGTCCGCGGCGCGAGCAGCGCGAAGGACGCCAGCAGGCCGAGCGTGGCGGGCAGTTCGCTCGCGATTGTGCTGGAAACTGTCGTGCGCCCGCCGCCGGCGTCGATCTCCACGCCGGCGAGCAGTTGCAGCCAGTAGTGCCACGGTTTTTCGTGGCCCGTGGGCGCGATGTTCGTGCCGGTGCCCGTCTGAATCCACGCGCCGAAACATTCGTAAAGTCCCGCGAGCGAGCCGAGCGGGAGCGGGTTTCCATCGGCGTCAAAAGTCCGCGGACCGGGCCAGTCGAGAAATCCGCCGCTGTAGAAAAAGACAATCAGCGCGCCGCAGATCCCGGCGACCGTCAGCACGTCGCGGCGTCCGAATTTCCACCCGGCAAAGGCGAACCGCGTGGAGCGGGAAAGCTTCTCGAAGTAAAGCAGGCTCGGCACCGCGAGGAGGAATGCGACGACGTGGATGAGGTAGGTTTCCTTCGTCAGAATCATCCCCGTCAGCCCGAGCGCCGCCGCCCAGAGGTGCGTGCGCTTTCCAAACCGCCACAGCCCTGCAGCCCCCCACGTGATGAGCAGCAGGAAGAAAAGCATCCACGTCTCGTGGATCGCGTAGCGCCCATAGAAAACCATCGCCGGCGACACCGCCATCGCGAGCGCCGCGATCTGGCAGACGCGCTCCTGGAAGTAGCAGCGGTAGGCCAGCACCAGCGCCACGCAGCCCGTGCTCACGAGCGCGAGCGGCAGGCGCAGTACCCAGATTTCGCGCCCGAGCAGCGTCTCGGCGAGAAAGAGCACGTAGAAATGCAGCGGCCCGTGAAAGTTCGTCGGATCGTAGTGGTAGAAGCCCTGGCGGGTCATCGCATCGACGAACCAGCCGTTCACGCCCTCGTCGAAATGGGCGGGCTTCCAGTCCAGGCAAAGCACCCGCAGGACGAGGGCCAGCAGCACGATGGCCGGGGAGATCCAGCGCGAGGCCGCGTTCATCGCTTTGACCGCGCGCGGGGCGGGCTGGTAAGGAACGCGCTCCCCAATGTCGGAAATGCCATATCTCTCAATCGTCGTGCCCGCCTACAACGAGGCGCGGCGGCTTCCGCCGACATTGGCGAAATTGGCGGATTTTCTCCGGGATTTCGGGAGGCCGTATGAGGTGCTGGTCATCGTCGAGGCAAGCGCGGATGGGACGCTGGAGATAGCCGCCCGCTTCGCCGCGCAACAAGCTCATTTTCAGGCCGCGGACAATGGCCCGCAGCGCGGCAAGGGCTGCGCCGTCCGATCCGGCATGCTGCGCGCGCGCGGCGAATACGTCTTCTACATGGACGCCGACCTGAGCGTGCCGCTCGCGGCGGTGCCGGAGTTTCTCGCGCGCTTCGAGAGCGCGCCGCATGTGGACGTGCTGCTGGGCAACCGGCAGCACGCCATGAGCCGCATCACCCGCCGGCAGTCGTGGCTGCGCCGCACGATGGGCCAGACCTTCAACCGCATCCTGAAAGCGAGCGGCCTCGCCTCGCTCCACGACACGCAATGCGGCTTCAAAGCCTTCCGCCGTCAGGCCGCGCGGGACATTTTCTCCCGCCAGACGCTCGACGGCTTCGCCTTCGACGTGGAGGTGCTGCTCCTCGCCGAACGTCTCGGCTGCCAGATCGCCGACCTGCCCGTGGAGTGGATCAACTCCGCCGAAAGCAAAGTCCGCATCATCCGCGACAGCCTCCGCATGCTCTGGGACACCGTGCGCGTGCGGCGACTGGTGGCGGGCAAAGTCCCCAATTTGGCGACGAAGCTAAGCTGAATCTTGCTCTGCATCCTTGCCGCAACGCCCCCGGCGGCTACGCTGAATGCCATGAGCTTAGATGCTGTGCAGCACGAGATCGCCACTTGGGATGACACGCAACTCCGCCGCTTGATCGCCTATGCGGTCGTCCTGCAGGATCGGAAAAGCGGTCGGCTGCCCGGCGATTTTTCCGCGAAAAGCGGCGACCCCAGCCGATGGGTGCCTCTCGAGGAATTCGACCGCCGCATGGGCTTTCGCCCCGATGAACTTGCGGAATGAATTTCCGGCTGCTGCTCGACATTGAGGTCGTCGAGTTCATCGCCACCCTCACGCGTCGGGAGCAAGTCGCGTTGCGCCGGAGGCTCGGCGAGATTCAGTCCTTTCCCACGCGCTTCGCGGATTTTCAGGAACCCGACTCCTCCACGGGCCGTTCGCTTGATGTCCATGTCCACTGCGGATTCGCCATCTACTATTGGGAAGACCTTGCGGACCGGCACATCAAAGTGTTTTCCATCCGCCGCGCCGATGCGTGAGAGCGCCAATGGAGAGGCGTTCAAATGTCGCCGCACTGGCTCCAGGCGTCCCGTCCCTCTCCA
>JAYTML010000549.1:0-1964 GCA_043728655.1 Chthoniobacter sp.
CGGCGGGCGGAGATCCTGAAGACGAGCGCGGTCGCGCAAAAACTGGCGGAGGAATTCGACCTGCAGCGCATGCAGACAAAGGCCGGGCGGCGCGAGGAACGGCTGCTGGAGCGGCTGGCAAAGCTGCCCTTCACCGCGCACAACCGGGCCACGCTGCTCATCGACGGCGAGGCGACATTCGCCGCGATCTTCGCCGCGATCGCGGAGGCCCGCGACTACGTGCTCGTCCAGTTTTACATCATCCGCGACGACGCCCTCGGCCGGCGGCTGCGCGACGCGCTTATCGTCCGCGCCCGCGCGGGAGTGCGCTGCATGGTGCTCTACGACGAGATCGGCACCGGCAATCTCAGCGGCTACTGCGCCGAACTGCGCGCCGCCGGCGTGGCAATCGCCCCTTTCAACACGACCAAAGGCACCGCCAACCGCTTCCAGATCAACTTCCGAAACCACCGGAAAATAGTCGTCGTGGACGGCCTCGTCGCCTTCGTCGGCGGGCACAATGTGGGCGACGAATACCTCGGCCTCGACCCGAAGGTGGGTCCGTGGCGCGACACCCATACGCAGGTGGAAGGCCCCGTGGTGCAGTGCGTGCAGGTGGCATGGCTCGAGGACTGGCTGTGGGCCACGGGTGAGACTCCGTCGAACCTGAACTGGAAGCCCGTGGGCGCGCGCGGCGGCTGCGTGGGCGCCCTCTGCCTGCCGAGCGGGCCGGCGGATGAGCTGGAAACCGCCACGCTCTTTTTCCTCCACGCCATCCACTCCGCGAAGGAGCGCCTGTGGATCGCCAGCCCCTACTTCGTCCCCGACGAGCAGTTCATCTCCGCCCTCCAGCTCGCCGCGCTCCGCGGCGTGGACGTGCGCATCCTCATCCCGGAAAAGCCGGACAGCGAGCTGGTGCGGCTCTCCGCTTTCTCCTACCTGCATGAGACCGAGGCCGTGGGCATCAAATGGTTCCGCCACCGGCGCGGCTTCATGCACCAGAAAGTCATGCTCGTGGACGGCGACTACTGCGCCATCGGCACCGCGAATTTCGACAACCGCTCCTTCCGCCTGAACTTCGAGATCACCATGGTCTTCTACGAGCACGCCTTTGCGCACGAGGTCGCCACGATGCTCGCCGAGGACTTCACCCACAGCACGCCCGTGGTTGCGGACGAGTTGGAGCGCGCCGGCTTCTGGTTCCGGTTGAAAGTGCGCGTCGCCCGGCTCATGGCACCCGTCCAGTAGCCGCGCGCCATGCACCCTTTCACCGCCTCCACCCTCCCGCCCGAGCTCAGTGCCCAGCTCGCTCCCCCGCCCTTCGCCCTCCGCATCGACTCCCGCCTCGACCTCCGCCAGCTCCACCCCGCCGACGCCCCCGAGATCGCCCGCCTCGTCGATGCCAACCGCGCCTTCCTCCGCCAATGGGTCCCCTGGGTCGATCGCAGCCAGACCGCCGACGACGTCCTCCGCTTCATCGGCAACACCCTCCGCCAGGCCGCCGCGCGCGACGGCTTCCAGGCCGCCATCCGCGCCCACGGCCACATCGTCGGCATCATCGGCCACCACGGCATCGACTGGGCAAACCGCCGCACCACCCTCGGCTACTGGCTCGCCGAGCGCAGCCAGGGCCGCGGCATCATGACCGCCGCCTGCCGCGCCATCGTCGCGCACGCCTTTGACGTCCTCCGGCTCAACCGCGTGCAAATCTGCTGCGCCACCACAAACCGCCGGAGCCGCGCCATCCCCGAGCGCCTCGGGTTCACCTGCGAGGGCATCCTCCGCCAGGCCGAGTGGCTCTACGATCACTTCGTGGACCATGCCGTCTACGCACGGCTGACCGAAAAGGTGGAGGCGAGGGGAGTTGAACCCCTGTCCTGATGGCTCTCATCACAAGCTTCTACATGTTTAGCCTCGTCCTCAGTTTAAGGGGCGTGCGATAGACGGGCATATTGCCCACCCCCGAGCGTCCATGAAATCGATCT
>JAYTML010000550.1:0-1722 GCA_043728655.1 Chthoniobacter sp.
GGCCGGCGAAGTTATTTAAACGATGCTCACCATTTCCAATCTCGAAGTTTCCATCGGCGGTTCCCGCATCCTCCGCGGCGTTAATCTCGAAGTGCCGAAAAACGCCGTCACCTGCCTTATGGGCCGCAATGGCACCGGCAAGACGACAACCCTCAAGAGCATTGTCGGTCTCATCAAACCCGGCGCGGGCACCGTCACCCTCGACGGCGAGATCCTGAACAGCTTCAACCCCGAAACCCGGTCCCGCAAAGGACTCGGCTATGTCCCGCAGGGGCGCGAGATTTTTCCCCAGCTCACCGTCGAGGAGAATCTCCACATCGGCGCCATCGCCCACGGCAAAAGAAACAAGAAGGAGCTGGAGCGCATTTTTACCCTCTTTCCCATCTTGAAGGACTTCCTCGCCCGCAAAGGCGGCATGCTCTCCGGCGGCCAGCAGCAGCAGCTAGCCATCGCCCGCGCGCTGCTCACCGAGCCAAAGGTGCTCATCCTCGACGAGCCCACTGAAGGCATTCAGCCGAACATCATCGACCAGATCGGCGACACCATCAAAATGCTCCGCGAAGAGGGAAAGATGAGTATCCTGCTCGTCGAGCAGTATCTCGATTTCTGCAAGGAACTCGCCGACACCTTCGCCATCATGGACCGCGGCGCCGTAGTAGCTGCGGGCCCCATCAGCGCCCTCAGCGACGACGTCGTGAAAAAATACCTCACCGTGTAGGCGACGGCGGGATTGCAACTCCCCGCACCCGCGGAGATTTTGCCCCGGATGAATCTCCGCTCCAAGAAGATCGCCGTCGTCGGCTCCGGTGCTGTCGGCTGCTACTACGGCGGCATGCTCGCGCGCGCCGGCCATGACGTGCGCTTCCTCATGCGCGCCGACCTCGACTCCGTCCGCGCCCACGGCCTCACCATCCACACCCGCGGCGAAGCCCTTGCCGTCCCGCGGGTCGCGGCGCACGGCACCACCGCGGAGATCGGTCCCGTGGACCTCGTCATCATCGCCCTCAAAGCCACCGCCAACCCCGCGCTGGAAGCGCTCCTCCCGCCGCTGCTCCACGAAAGCACCGCGCTGCTCACGCTGCAGAACGGCCTCGGCAACGAGGAATTCCTCACCGCCCGCTGGGGCGCGGAACGCGTCATGGGCGCGCTCTGTTTCGTCTGCCTGAACCGCACCGCGCCCGGCGTCATCGAGCACTTCGACGCCGGCTCCATCTCCATCGGCGAATACCTCCGTCCCGCCAGCGACCGCGCCCGCGCCGTCGCCGAAGCTTTTGTCAGCTCGGGCGTCGAGGCGCACGCCGTCGGGAATCTCATCACCGAGCGCTGGCGCAAACTGCTTTGGAACATCCCGTTCAACGGCCTCTCCATCGCCGCCCACGGCGCCACCGTCGCCGACATCCTCGCCGACGATGGCCTGCGCAAACTCGCCCGCGACCTCATCTACGAGGCGCTCGACGCCGCGCGCCGCCTCGGCCACGAAATCCCCGACGCCTTCGCCGACCACCAGATCGACCGCAGCTACTCGATGGGTCCGTATAAACCTTCTTCCATGCTCGACTGGGAAGCCGGCCGGCCCGTCGAAGTCGAAGCCATCTGGGGCGAAACATGGCGGCAGGGCAGCAAGGCCGGCGCAGTCATCCCGCGCATGGAGATGCTCTACCAACTGCTGAAAACCATCAGCGCATAAGGCATGCAGCTTTCCCTCGACGCCGAAGTCCTCCC
>JAYTML010000551.1:0-1532 GCA_043728655.1 Chthoniobacter sp.
CTGGAATACACGCACGCCCAGAGATTCGATGCGCGCTGGCGGCGGATCATCGCCGCGGTGCGCTCGGTCTATCACGGACGCCTGACGTATGGCGCGAACTGGCACGAGGTGGATGCCGTGCCGTTCTGGGATGCTCTCGATCACGTCGGTGTGCTCGCCTATTTCCCGCTCAGCGATGCGCCGAATCCCACATCGGCGCAGCTCGACGCCGGGTGGGCCCGGCGCGAAAGGGAGCTCGCCGCCGTCTCGGCGCGCACGGGAAAGTCGGTGCTCTTCGTCGAGATGGGCTACGATGTCCGCGAAGATGCCGCAGCGCGCCCGTGGGCCGACGACGGATCTGCTTCCCAGCAGGCGCGCGACATCCAATGCCGCTGCCTCGCCGCCGGGCTGCGGACGGTCGGGCGCGCGCCGTGGCTGGCCGGCGTCTTTCTGTGGAAATGGTTCCCCGATCTGCCGGGGCATCACCGCGAAACCTTCGACCTCCGCGCCCCGGAGACGCGGGAGGTCATCCGCGCCGCATGGGTGCCGCGACCCGACCCCGCGGGGTCGTGACCTACTTCAGCATCTGCTCCAGCGAGCTGTCCGCCTCGGCTCCGAGCTCGGTCGCGCGCTTGTAGTACTTGCGGGCGTTCTCCTTGTTCGGCGGCGTCTGCGTGGCGAAAACCACGGCGAGATTGAAGTGCGCGTCGGCGTAGCTCGGGTCCAGCGTCGTCGCGGTCTCGAGTTCCTTCTGCGCCGCCTCCTGCCAGCCTTTTCCAGCCGCGGTGATGCCGAGATAGTTGTGCGCCGTCGCATTCTTCGGATTGATGGCGAGCGCCTTGGTCAGCGCGCTGACCGCCTCATCGAGCTTCCCGCCTGTGTAGAGGACGATGCCGTAGGTGCAGTGGGAGAAGCCGTCCTCCGGCGCGACCTTCGTCGCCTTCACCAGCACCTCCTCGGCTTGCTTCAGCTTGCCCGCGCGGAAGCGGACCACGCCGAGGTTCGAGAGGATGTAGAGGTTGTTCGGCACCTTCGCCAAAATCTTCTCGTAGATCTTTTCCGCGCCGCGGTAGTCGCCCTTTTCAAACAGCTCCTTGCCGTCGCGCGCGAGCGGAAGGTATTCCGCGGGAATATTCGGCTGGCCGGCGACGCTGCCGAGCGTTTCCGTGGCGGCGGGCGCCTCACCCTGGACTGGAGCGGTCGTTTCACCGGGCAGGGCGGGCAGAGGCGTCGTGTCGCCAGGAAGGGCGGACGGGAGCGTCGGCTTCGCGCTGGCGATTTCCATTGCCGGCGCACTGCCTGGAATCTCGATCGTCGAAGTCGGTTCCGCGCCAGGCACGGCCTCGGGCGCCGGCTTCCCGACGACCGCGACCGGGTCCGCGGCGGGCAAAGCGTCAGGTTCCCCGGACTTCGGGAGATTGGCGGAGATCTCATCGTTGCTGACCTGCAGGGACGGCTTTTTGAAAAGGTCCATTTCCTTCGGCGTCAGCTTGACCACCGGCTGGCTGAGAAAGTCGATCTCCTTGAGCAGGGTCGCGGAGTTGATGTCCAGC
>JAYTML010000552.1:0-1566 GCA_043728655.1 Chthoniobacter sp.
CAGTGTCTGCGCGTTGCCTTTGAGCACGATCATGTAGCGCTGATTGATGAGCCCGATCTCACTCATCTTCCGCTTGTTTCCCTCGCTCAGCACATCGGCTTCGATCGTGTAGTTCCGGAGGTCGGGGCGGTTGATGAAAATCGTCCCGCGCTGGAGCCGCTTGTTGTCGATCGTCTTGCAGAGCGCCTTGTTCTCGCCTTCGCCGGGGGCCTTGCGGATTTCCCATTTGAAGCGCGCCGCATTCCACGGCAACGGCGGGTAGGCGAAAGGCGTGGGCGGTTCGAGCGTATTGGGCACGCCCGGAGCAGGCGGCTTCGATGTGTCCTGGCTGAGTTCGTATTTCTCGAAGTCCTGCGTCAGCGGGATGCTGGGAAGGATGCGCCCCTTGAAGTAACCCTTCAGGTCGCCGAGCGACGCCTGGAACTGCCCGGCCGACGGCACGTTGTCCTTCTCCGCTTCCAGCGCGCCTGCCGCGTTGAATCCCGCGTTCATCGTGATTTTCACCAGCGCCGTGGGCGGGATGAATTTCTCCCACTTCACCGACTTCAGATCCACGCTCTCCTCGACCGTGAAGCCGTTCGCATCCAGCGCACGCACGCGGAAGCCATGCGTGCCGCCGGGCGCGAGCAGCACCTCGTACGGGATCACCTGCAGCTTCGCCTTCTCGCCAGGCGCGGGCCATTTCTCCGCCTCGGGCGCCGGCGCGAGGCCTTTGTTCGCGCCCTTCTTTCCAAAGCAGTACAGCTTCTTCTCCGTCTGGATGTAGAGCTTGCCATTGTAGCCGACGGGCGAGCCGTAGCATTTGCCGACGAGGATCGTCTGGCTCAGGATTTCCGCGTCCTTGTCGCCCGGTTTGATGATGAAAAGCTCTCCGTCACCCGTGCTCGCGTCGCCGCTGGCCGCCGCGGTGTACATCGCGATGTAAAGCCGCCCCTCCGCGTAAAAAGGCGAGCTCTGGCGCTGCTCGATTCCGAGCCGCTTTTTCCACAGGATCTTCCCGTCATTCGCATCCACCGCCACCAGCTCGCCCATGCCATTGACCTGATAGATGCGGTCGCCCACGAGCACCGGCGAGCACGCCAGCGCGCCCGCGGGATTGCGCCACTGCTCCAGTTCCTTCGTGTCAAAAGTCTGCGCCGTCGTCGCCGTCGGCGGCTTGATCTCGGCGGGAATCTTGAACGCCGCCATCCGGCCCACGTCGCTTGTGTCGATGTTCTCGCTTTCATGCACCACGATCAACTTGCCCTTGTGCTCGATCACCGCCGCATTGATGCCTCCTTTTGCCCCGGCCTTCGCCACCGGCGTGCGCCACAGCGGCTCGCCCGTCCGGGCATTCATGCAGATCACGCTGCTGTCGCCGCAGGCGGAGTAAAGCACGCGCTTACCCCCGAGGAAGCTCAGCCACGGATGCGAGAAAGTATTGTCCTGCGGCAGCTCGCCGGGCGCGCTCGACCACACCAGCTCGCCCGTCTTTTTGTCGAAGGCATAGAAGCGGTCGCCGGGAGGGCCGTACGCGCCCCACGCCGCTGTGATCCCGCGCGTGATGACCAGGTCCCTGTCGATCAG
>JAYTML010000553.1:0-2429 GCA_043728655.1 Chthoniobacter sp.
GTGCTGCCCTGCGGCGCGTGAAAGCCGAAGCCGTCCACGTTGCCGCCGCGCTTGTTTTCCGAGGTGTAGTCGTGGTTCCGGTAGGCGTCGCAGTTCAGCACGAGATTGTTCGAGCCGCGGCCAAGCCAGAAGCCGATCGCCTGCCCGTCGTGCATGCTCAGGCGCTCGTACACGTTGTTGCTCCCCTGGTTGTCGAAGCAAATGGACTGCGTGTGCGTGAGGATCGTGACCTGCACGCCCGTCACCGTCAGGCCTTTGAAATTCAGCCACGAGCCGGTCACGTGAAACGCCGTCACGCGGCAGCCCGCCGGTTTCACATTGGTAAAATCGAAGACCGGCACCTCATCGCGATAAGCCCAGTAGTTAATCGGCTTCCCCGCACTCCCGCTCTTATCCAGCTCCGTGACATAAGCCCAGATGCGCTTGTTCTGCGCGATCTGCGCCTCCGTCATCGCATAAGTCCCGCCGCGCACCCAAACCGTGTCCCCCGGAGCCGCCGCCTTCTGTGCCCGCTGCACGCTCGCAAAGGGCGCGGCGAGCGTGCCGGCATTGGCGTCGCTGCCATTTACCGCCACGTAATACTCCGCTGCGGACAGCTCCAGCACCGAGGACAGAAGCGCGATGGACGTGAACGCGAAGAGTCGGAGGGCAGACATTTCCCGGAGCATCGGGCGAATCCGCCGCGCGGTGCAAGCCGCGCCTCGGAGCGTGAGGAAAACCGGGCGCATCGCGGTTACTTCAACTGCGCCTTCTTTCGCACATACCACTCGACCGAGCCGACGATCAGGAGCAGCGCGAAATAGAACGGCGACGACCACAGTTCGGAATCCACGGTGCTTTGCACGCGCTCGGTTTTCGCGGCGATCAGCTCGGGGAGTTTCGCCAGCGTCTCCTCGCGGAAAAATCCGCCGCCGCTGATCTCGGCCATCTGCTTGAGCACGGCTTCATTCATCGCCGTCTCGCCAAGCTCGAAGGCGGGCTCCGTGACGGTGAACTCGATTACGGTGCCGGGATCGCTTTTCACCGAGAACTGATGCACGCCCGGCGCGAGCGCGGTGAAGTCGCCGCGATACATTCCGGGCTGCTCGGGCACGGCGCGCAGCGTGACCTCCTGGCGCGGACCGGGCAGCGCGCCCGCTTCGGCAGTAGGTTTGACGGCGTAGCCGCCCTCGACGGTGGCGGACTTCACGGGATTGAAATCCGCGCCGTAGAGCCGCGCGTACACCGCCACACGGTCGCCGGTGCTGTAGCTCTGCTTGTCCACGGTGAGCTGCGTGCGCTGCGAGCCGCCGAGCAGGTGCGAGAGGCCGAGCTTCTGCGTCACCTGTCCCCAGAGGATCGGGTAAAAGCGCTCGTCCGCGTTCTTGCGCCAGCGCCACGTATTGTCGGTGCCGACATAGAGCACCTGGCCGAGGCCGTACTGCTGCTGCGCGACGACCGGCATCTTGCCAAAGCGCGTGGCCTTGGTCGCGTCGCTGTCCTGCAGCAGGACCTGCGCGGCGGGCTTCGCGCGGGCCACGCGGGCGACCCAGTAGACCTTCGGAAACCGTTTCCAGATCGCCACGTTCTCGTCGTCCTTTGGCGAGAGTTTCATCATCGGGCTGGTGCGGCCCTGCGCGGTGAGTTCGAGCGTGGTCGGGCGCTCGGGGCCGGCCTGTTTGGTGAGGGTCTCGCCGAGCTCCACGGGGAGCAGCTTCTCCAGCTCGGTGCCGCGGTAAGCGGCCGGGTTGAATTTGTTTCCCGCGACGAAAAGGCACGCGCCGCCGAACTTCGACACGAACTCGCCGAGCCACGTCATCGGCGCATCGCCGAGCGACTTCGGGTCCACGTCGCCGAGGATGACGAGGTCGTATTTGAAAAGCTCTTCCTTGGTCTGCGGGAAGGTCTTCACGTAAGGCGAGCCCTCCGCGTCGGCGATGGTCGGGTCGCCCTCCTGCAGCCAGCATTTCACCTCCAGCCTACGGTCCCGCAGCAGCACGCTTTGCAGGTAGCGGAACTCCCAGCGCGGCGACTCCTCGACCATCAGCACCTTGATCTTGCTGTCGATGACCCTGAGCCGCTGGGCCACCGCGTTGTTATCCTTCACCGCCTCGTCTTCACGCGGTTCGATGGATGCGCGCAGCTCGTATTCGCCCACGGTTTTCGGCGTGAAAGGCAGCGCCACCGTCTGCTCCTCGTCGTCGCTGAAGGTGAGGTCGCGCGTCGCCACGACCTCGGTGCCGAGCCGCAGCGTGATCTTCGCCGTCTCGCCGCGCATGCCCTGCCCGCGCACGCGCACGGTCACGGGCAGTTCGTCTTTCACGAAGGCCACCTCCTGCGCGAACATGTTCGCCACGATGATGTCGCGCGGCGAGGTGATGCCGACGCCGTAGATGAAAAGCGGGACGCCTTCCGAGCGCGCGAGTCGCGCGGCTTCGAGCGGCTGGGTG
>JAYTML010000554.1:0-4360 GCA_043728655.1 Chthoniobacter sp.
CGACGCGCGCCGGTTCTGCCGCCGCGAGATCGTGCAGCTCGGTGCGGTCGGCGGCGAGGTCGTAGAGTTCCCACGGAGCGTGGAGGCCTTTGGCGACAAGCTTCCAGTCGCCCTCGCGGATGGCGCGGTTTCCTTCATGCTCCCAGACGAGCGGCCGCGTGCGCCCGAGCGGCTGGCCTGAAAACGCAGGTCGCAGGCTCACGCCTTCCGGCGGAGTGATCGCCTGGCCGTCGCGCTCGGCGGGATACTTCGCGCCGCTCACGTCGAGAACCGTCGCCATGATGTCCGGGAGCTGCCCCGGCTGTTTCTCGATGCGGCCGTTGTTCGCCTCGGCGATGCCCGCCGGCCAGTGCGCGATGAATGGCGTGGAGATGCCGCCCTCATGCACCCAGTGCTTGTATTCGCGAAAGGGCGTGTTGCTCACGTTCGCCCAGTCGCGCCCGTAGGCCACGTAGGTGTCCGGCCCGCCGGGCATCACACCGTAGCCCTGTCTCACAGGCCAGCCGTCGCGCGTCTGCTTGGGCGTGCTGTTCACCTGAAAGGCGTCGGGTGACATCACCGGGAGCGTCGGCTGCGCGCCGCGAGGCTCGGCTTTCGGCCCGCGTCCGACCGTCTCCGCGCAGCCGCCATTGTCCTGGAGGTAAAGGATGAGCGTATTGTCGAGTTGCCCGCGCTCCTTCAACTCCGCGACGACGCGCCCGATGCCCTGATCCATGCAGTCGATCATCGCCGCATACACCTCCATGCAGCGCGCATCGAACGCCTTGTCCTTCACATTGCTCCAGTCGCCCACGAGCGGCGAGGACCTCCACTTTGCATCGACCACGCCGAGCTGCTGCTGCCTGGCCCAGCGCGCATCGCGAGTCACCCCGAAGCCCGCGTCGTAGCGGCCGCGATACTTCGCGATGTCGGCTTCCTTCGCGTGCATCGGCCAGTGCGCGGCGGTGTAGGCGACGTAGAGGAAAAACGGCTCCTGCGCGTGGTCGCGCGCGTGATCGCGGATGAAGCGCACCGCGTGCTCGCTGACCGCGTCGGTGTAATAGAACTCCGCAGGCCGGTACTCCGGGTCGTTCGCGGCGGTGATCTGCTTGTTGTCCCGTACGAGCGCGCTCGGATCCCAGTAGCTGCCCGCGCCGTGGATCGTGCCGTAGTATCGCTCGAACCCGCGCTGGAGCGGCCAATTCGACGTGTTGGCGAGCTGCTTCGCGTTTTGCCCCGGAGAGACGTGCCACTTTCCCACCGCATAGCTGTGATACCCCGCGGGCTTCAGCGCCTCGGCAATCGTCACGCAGCGCCGGTTCAGCGTGCCGCGATAACCTTCGAGCCCATCGTCATCCATCATGTGCCCAATCCCCGCCTGATGCGGATGCAGCCCTGTGAGCAGCGACGCGCGCGTCGGGCAGCAGCGCGCCGTGTTGTAGAATTGCGTGAAGCGCACGCCGCCCTTGGCCAGCGAGTCGAGATTCGGCGTGGCGATCTCCGCTCCATAACAGCCAATATCCGAGTAGCCCATGTCGTCCGCGAGGATGACGATGATATTTGGGCGCTCGGCAGCAACCGCAGCGGGCGGATGGGCGCAGACGTAGGCGAGGAGTGCAAAAAGCAAGCGGGTCGGGATTTGGAATGCTTTCATCGGCAGGGTCGGTCGGGGGCTAAGATGGGGCACAGCAAGCCACTCAGGGAGCGGTCTGCCATTCGAGGCGATGGAACTGCGGGGGATCGCCGGACCACTTAACCGGCTCCGCGGTTTTGGCGCGCTCTTTTTCTTCAAACTGCGCACAGAGCCCGAGCTGATCGAGCTCGCTCCAACCGGTCAGTGCGTTGCCATCGCTGTCTTTGAAATCAGCGGCTGCGAGCGTGATGATCTGGGGCTTTGCATCGCCGGAAATTGCTCGCTCGCAAATGTAGGCGCACTTCTTCCCGCGATAGCTGCGCCACTCATTCTCGATAGTGACGATGCTGATGGAATTCGCAGCCGGCATGGTGAGCGTGATCGCCAGCTTCGCGCCGTCGGGGCCGCGCCATTTCGGGTCGGTGACCTTCCGGGTCCAGTTTTGCCACAGGTTCTTGTGCCCGGCGTTGACCCGATACCAATCGTGCCAGCCGCGCCCGAAGTCATCGATGAGCAGGTCGCGGCGGTCAGTGGCACGGACATTGGCGGCCTTCAGTTCCTCCCTGCTCGCACCGTGGATGAGCGAGCTAAGGCAGACCTCGGTGATCTCGCGCATGTGTGGCAGCGACTCTGGCTTTGGCAGCGTGTGATACACGTTTGCAAATGCGTAGAGCGGCTCATCGGCACTGAGCACGGGCAGCTTCGCCGTCCATGTATCGCCGTCTCTTCTAGCGCCCGCGTCCCGCCAGAAGCGGGCGCGCGGATCGGGATCGACGCTGTAGTAAATGTCCACGCGCGCGACCGGCAGCGAAGTCGCGTCGGGTGTGACGCGGATCCTCGGGATGCCGTCGCCGGTCTTGAGCTGCCACTCGGATTTCGGCGTGGCGGGTAGTGCCGGGCCGCCTTTGAGAAAGTGATCGAGCCAGAGCGGGCGCGTGACCGCGACCTCAGGGATGAAGCGGTGGTTGAGATGCGGTGCAAAGGCGTAGCGCAGAGGCTGGCCTTGGATGAGCGCGTTCGTGCGATACACGTCGTCCATCCAACCGTGGAAGTCGTTCGTACCGCTGAGGTGCAGCACCGGGCAATGGATGCGCGGCGCATAGTTTTCAAAGCCCAGCGTCCGCGCAAACAGCGTCGTGTCGCCCTTGATATTTTCCTGCTGGGCCTTGCCGCCCATCATCTCGTGCGGCTCGGTGCGATAGCCCTGCCCGCCCACACTCGGCGCGGCCACCTTCACGCGGTCATCGGTGCCCGCGACATACATCGTGAGATTGCCGCCCATGGAGTGACCAAAGATGCCGATGCGATTCGCATCCACTTCGGGCTGCTGATCGAGAAACGTGATGCCACGCCGGCAGCCGATCGTCAGGAGATACCAGTTGCAGTTTTTCGGCGACTCATGGTCAACGAGGAACTTCCCGCCCGGCAGCAGATTAAAATAGCCCGGCACGTTCTGCTGCGTCGGGTCCACCGATCCCCAATCGGTATTTGAATCGCCCGGCTTCGCGCCCTCCATTTCGCGCCCGCCCCAATTCACGGACAGCGCCGCGTAGCCGCGGCCGACATACGTTTTCACCTCCTCGAGAAAAGCCCGCTGCCCGCCACCGTGCATGTGCATCACCGCTGGCAGCTTTCCCTTCGCGCCATCGGGAAAGCCGTAGAATGCAGCCATCCGCGCCGGCTTTCCTTTGAAAGTGCCGGTCAGGAAACGCACGTAGCGATAGACGCCGCCGTCCTCCTTCCACTCGCGCACGATCTCGACTTCGAGCGGATCCTGGCGCGGATCAAAGTCGGCCCAGAGCTCGGCGACAGTCTGGGGCGGTTCAGCCGCAACGGAATGAACCAAGGAGGCGCAGAACAAACCGAGAAGGATGCAGATTGGAACGAGTCGTTTCATTTGTTTGGCAGCGGAGTCAGCGTTCGCGGACAAGGCGGAAGGTGTGCGAGTTCATGTCCTCAATCGGGACATTGTAAGTCCGGCTCCAGCGCTTCGTCGCGGGATCGTAGTCGGTCTGCCAGAAATCATTGCCGTGCGTGCTTTGGTTCACAGGTTTCCCGTCAAACAGCAGCGCGTAGCCGCTCGGAGAAGTGAGGCCGGTGAAAGTGACCGGCACGTAGCCGAGACCGCCGGTGAGAGTAAGTTCGGCGGTGTCAGCGGCGGCGCTGATAGTGATGGCGGGGTGCGTGCGAACGAGTGCGCCGGTTTTCATTTCCACGCGGCGATCATTGCCGGTGGCTTCGCGGTGGATCATGCGCCAGGTGTTCCCGTCCGTTTCCAATGCAGCGCGCAGGGCGTTGTTCGGGCCGTAGTAGTCCTTGGCAAATTGCGGCATGACGATGTGCTCGATGGTGGCCTCGATGAAGTCGCCGGGCTCAAATCGCGTGACGCCGGGCGGTGGAACGATGTCGAGCGTCGAGGAATCGGCCCGGTGCAAAGTAAGCCCGCGCTCCCCTATCCACGGCGCTGCCTCCTTGCCGCCAAGCCGCGCCTTCCACGAACGGATGATGATGCCGCGATTGGCCCACGCTCCGGGCTTCTGATTCTCTCGCGGCACTGCGTCGTGGAGCGATGCCCAAGGGATGCGCCCGGTGCACTCCATCGGCTCCGCGCGGTAAGCGTTGCCGCCCCACCGTGCGTCCCATTCCTTCATCAGACCCGTCTCGTTTCCTACCGCCAGCTTGCGCTCGCTGGTCGAGTTGTAAGTGTCCGCGCCGACCTGGAAGACAACGAAGCGCGAGAAGTCCGCT
>JAYTML010000555.1:0-1738 GCA_043728655.1 Chthoniobacter sp.
GCGCTGCGCGGGGAGGCGGGCCTGGTGGTATTGCCGCAGACGACGGAGGAAGTCGCGGAGATCGTGCGCTACGCGGCGGAGAAGGGGGTCCCGATCGTCTCGCGCGGCTCGGGCACTGGCTTGAGCGGCGGCAGCGTGCCCACCGCGGACGCCGTCGTGCTCTGTCTGGTGCGGATGGATCGCATCCTCGAAGTGGATGAGCGGAACCTCACGCTGCTCGCCGAGGCGGGCGCGATCACGCAGAAGATCGCCGAGGCGGCCGACGCGGTGGGTCTGCTTTACCCACCCGATCCGGGCTCGATGAAAATCTCCACCATCGGCGGAAACGTCGCCGAGAATTCCGGCGGGCTGCGCGGGCTGAAGTACGGAGTGACGCGGGATTACGTGATGGGAATGGAGGTCGTGCTCGCGAGCGGCGAGGTCGTGTGGCTGGGCAACAAGTGCGTGAAAGACGTGGCCGGCTATTCGATGAAGGACGTCTTCATCGGCAGCGAGGGCACGCTGGGGATCATCACGAAAGTGCTGCTCAAGCTGGTGCCGAAGCCTGCGGCAAAGAAGACGCTGCTCGCGACTTTCGCGCAGATGGAAGCGGCGGCGGACACGGTCTCGGCGATCATCGCGGCGAAGATCATTCCCTGCACGCTGGAGTTCCTCGACCGCATCACGATCAAGTGCGTGGAGGATTTCGCGAAGATCGGCCTGCCGCTGGATGCCGAGGCGATCCTGCTCATGGAGACGGACGGACATCCAGCCGTCGTCGAGGAGCAGGCGCGGCAGATGGAGGAGATCGCACGGCGCTCCGGTGCAGTGAATGTGCAGGTGGCGGCAACTGCGGAGGAAGCGGCAAAGCTGGCGACGGCGCGGCGCTCCGCCTTTTCCGCGCTCGCGCGGGTGGCCCCGACCACGATCCTCGAAGACGCGACGGTGCCGCGGAGCGAACTGACGAAGATGATCCGATTCATCCAGGAAGTCGGCGCGCGGCACCGGCTGCGCATCGGCACCTTCGGGCACATGGGCGATGGAAACCTGCACCCGACCTTTCTCACCGATGAGCGCGACTCCGACGAAATGGCGCGGGTGGAGAAGGCGATGCACGAGATTTTTGACTACGCGCTCGCGCTCGGCGGAACGATCACCGGCGAGCACGGGGTCGGCCTCGCGAAGAAGAGCTTTCTGCCCGCGGCAATCGGTGACGCCAGTCTCGCGCTGATGCGGCAGCTCAAGCTGGCGCTGGATCCGCACGGAATCCTGAACCCGGGGAAAATCTTTGACTGAGCGCGCGCCACTTCCGGCAGGAGCGCGGCCTTTGCATCTCGCGCATCTCGACTACTCGATCCTCCAGCAGTGCATGCACTGCGGGATGTGCCTGCCGACGTGCCCGACGTATGACGAGACGAAGCTGGAGCGCAACAGCCCGCGCGGGCGCATCGCGCTCATGCGGAGCATCGCCGACGGGCGTCTGGAGGTGACGCGGGCGTTTGGCGAGGAGATGTATTTCTGCCTCGGCTGTCTCGCGTGCGAGACGGCGTGTCCGGCGGGAGTGGATTATGCGCGGATGTTTGAGGAGGCGCGCGCGGATATCGAGCAGGCGGGCGTCATTCAGAACCGGCGGCGACGGATCGTGCGGGCGCTGGCGTTGAGGTTTGTGTTTGCGAGGCCGCGCGTCCTGCGGGTGCTCGGACGGATGCTGCGGTGGTATCAGGTGAGCGGCGCGGAGTGGCTCGTGCGGAAGCTGAGG
>JAYTML010000556.1:0-7065 GCA_043728655.1 Chthoniobacter sp.
CGATTTCGTCGGCGACCCGGAAAAGGCGCGGCGGGATTTCACCCTCATACAGGAGATGGGTCTCAACCTCCTGCGCATCTACCACGTCCCTCCGAAGTGGTTCCTCGATCTCGCGCGGGAGTTCCGGCTGCGCGTGCTGATTTCGATCCCGTGGGCGGAGCACATCGAGTTTCTAAACAACGCGAAAATCCGCCGCCAGGTCGAGGAGACCATCCGCGCAGGCGTGGCGAAAAACGCGGGGCACGAGGCCATCTTCGGCTACTACGTGGGCAATGAAATTCCCTTTGCGATCGTGCGCTGGCTCGGCGCCCAGCGGGTCATCGAGTTTGTCGAAAAGCTGATCCGCATCGCCCGTGCGGCGGATCCCCGGGCGCTCTTCAGCTACGCCAGCTACCCGCCTACCGAGTATCTGCTCCCGGCCAACGTCGATTTCGTCTCCTACAACGTCTATCTCGAGCGGCAGCGCGATTTTGAAAAGTATCTCGCCCGCCTCCAGAACCTCGCGGAGGACAAGCCGCTGATCTTTGGCGAATTCGGAATGGATACCATCCGCAAGGGTGAGGACGAGCAGGCCAGCGTGCTCTCGTGGCACCTGGAAAGCGTGGTCCGCGGCGGCGCGGCAGGGACGATCTTTTTCGCGTGGACGGACGAGTGGTTCACGGGCGGGCACGACATCACGGACTGGGCCTTCGGCCTCGTCACGCGTGACCGGCAGCCGAAGAAAGCCTTTCACGCGCTGAAGGACTATCTGCGCGGCGACAGCTCCATGACGCAGCGCGTGGTGCTGCCGAAGTATCCGAAGGTCAGCGTCATCGTGTGCAGCTACAATGGCGGCCAGACACTCGTCCACTGCCTCGAATCGCTCGACGGCGTGACGTATCCCGACTTCGAAATCGTGCTCGTGGATGACGGCTCGAAGGACAACACCGCGCTACTCGTCCGCACCTGGATCGACGCCCGCCGCGCGCGAGTGCCCGCGATCGCGGAAGACGCAGGTGCCATCATCGGCGGGCAGCACCACGAGGCGCACTGCGAGGTGTACGACGGCGGCGGAAAACTCCCCGCTTTCATCCATATCGTGCAGCCAAACATGGGCCTGAGCTACGCGCGCAATGCCGGCGCTCACGCGGCGCGCGGCGAGATCTTTGCCTACACCGACAGCGACTGCATGGCCGATCCCGACTGGCTCTACTTCATGGTCGGCACGCTGCTCAGCGGCGATTTCGTGGGCGTCGGCGGGCCGAATATCTCGCCACCCGCGGTCAACTGGATCCAGGCCGCCGTCTCCGCCGCGCCGGGCGGACCGAACCACGTGCTGCTCACCGATGTCGTGGCCGAGCACATCCCCGGCTGCAACATGGCCTTCCACCGCGCCGCGTTTGAAAGCATCACCGGATTCGACACCGAATATAGGAAGGCCGGCGACGACGTGGACTTCTGCTGGCGCCTGCAGACGAATGGCGGCGTCATCGCCTTCTCGCCGAGCGCCATCGTCTGGCACTACCGCCGCTTCACGCTCAAGGCTTTCCGCGCGCAGCAGGAAGGCTACGGCGAGGCGGAGTCGATGCTGCGCTTCAAGCACCTCATCTTTTTCGGTCCGACCGGCACGGCGAAATGGAAGGGCCAGATCTACGGCGCACCGCGCTTCACCTGGCTTTTCAACAAGCCCGTCATCTACCACGGCGTCTTTGGGCAGGGCCTATTCCAGTCGATCTACCCCACGCCGCAGAGCGAGCTCGCGGCCTACCTGAGCAGCGTCGAGTGGGTCACGCTCACCGCCTTTATCGCCGTGCTCGGCTGGCCGCTGGAAAAGATCCGCATGGTGCCTCTGCTGATGTTTCTCGGCACTTTCCTCGTGGCGCTCAGCTACATGATCCACGCGCGGATCGAGCCTAAGTTTGACACCGTCCGCGCGCGGCTGCTCGTCGCCTTTCTCGCCTTCATGCAGCCGCTCGGCCGCGGATGGGCGCGCTATTTCACATGGATGAAATACAAGCAGACGCCGCGCGCCGTCATCGCCAAACCGGAGGCCGATGTCCCGCGCGTGAGCCGCAAGGGCGGCATCGCGAAGCTCGACCTGTGGAATGAAACCGGCAAGGGCCGCGAGCAGTTGCTGACCGAGACTTTCCAGCTCCTCGAGGACGAAGGATGGCGCTACTCCTCGGACACCGGATGGAAAAACTGGGACCTTCAGATTTACGGCAACCAGTTCTGGTCGATCACCGTCCGGACCGTCACCGAATACCACGGCGGGCCGAAATGCCTCACGCGCGTGCGCCTCAAATACGAGCCGGTCGCGGCGACGGTGCTCGTGAATGCGATCCTGCTCTCCGGCTTGCTCTACCGCATGGCCTTCACAGCGCACACCGACTACGTGTGGTGGGGCCTTTACGTGTGCTTCGTCTTCTGGCTCTGCCTCCGCGCACGCCGCCTGAAGCGGCGCGTCGCCGACCTCGTCATCGCCGCCGCCCTGCGCTGCGACCTCACGCGCGTCTTCGGCGCGGCGGGCAAGCCTGCGCCGAAGGCGTGAGCCGTGACCGCTCCCGCTGAGACACCGCGCTCCCGCTGCGCGTCCGCCGCTTTCCATCTCGCGATCATCGCGGAATTCGCGCTGCTCCTCGGTGCGCTGGAGGTGGGCGATCTCAGCATTCCGGGACATCCGGCGCGGCTTGTCCTGATCCTGCTCGGGGCCGGTGCGTGCTTTCTCGCCGCCGTTCACTTCTTTCCGAAAGGCCGCGCACCGGGGCGGGCGGTGCTCTTCTGGTTCGTCGCCGTCGCACTCCGCATCGTGCTGCTGCCGATGGAGCCGGGCGACGACATGTGGCGCTACCTGTGGGAGGGCCGTGGCCAGCGGGAGGGCTTCAATCCCTACATCGAAAGCCCCGCGTCGCCGCGGCTCGATGCGCTGCGCGACGGCGCGTGGGAGAAAATCAACCACCCCGAATCCCCGGCAATCTATCCTCCCGCGACCGAACTCGTCTTCGCCGCGCTCGCGCGCGTCGTCCCCGTGGCGTCGAAATCGGTCACGCCGGTGATCCTGTTCAAACTCGTCTTCGTCCTCGCCGACCTCGCCACCATCGCGCTCCTGCTCCGCCTCATCGGCGGAGCCGATCGCCACCGCACCGCCGCATGGTACGCGTGGAATCCCGCCGTCGCCTACGCCTGCGCGGGCGCGGGGCATTTCGACAGCCTCATGCTCGTCACTCTCACCGCCGCCGTGCTCGCACTGCACCGCGCGACGACCGTGGATGCCACGCGCCCCGCGTGGTCGTGGTCGCTCGCCAGCGCCGCGTGCCTCGGCCTCGCCATCGCTTTCAAACTCATCCCCGTCTTTCTCCTTCCCGTCTGGGCCTTCGCTCTCCGCCGGCGTGCGCCGGCCTTGCTGCTTAGCGTCGCCATTCCCGCCGCGCTCACGCTGCCCTACGGCGGACCCGGCGTGGTCTTTAAACCGCTGCTCGCCTTCGCCGGGGTCACGCGCTTCAACGACCTCGTCTGGGGCTGGATCGAGGCCGTCACCATCGCCAATCCATTCGGCCACAACTGGCCCTTCACCCTCATCCTCGCGCTGGCCGTCGGCCGCATCGTTTGGAAGCTCCGCGACGACTGGCGGCGCAGCGCGCTCTGGGTGCTCGGCGCAGCGCTGATTCTCAGCCCGGTCCTTCATCCATGGTACGTCACATGGATCCTTCCCCTCGCCGTCTGGCGCGGACAGACCGCCTGGACCATCCTCTCCCTCAGCGCCCTCACCGCCCTGCTGCTGTGGGAAACCACCCCGCTCTGGACCGCCTGGCAGCCCACCCTGCTCACACGCACCTTCGTGATTCTCCCGCCACTCGCGGCGTGGCTCCTCCAATCGAGAATCGAAAATCGCAAATCGAAAATCCCATGAGCCTCCTCACCGCCGACTACGACTACACGCTGCCGGACGAACTCATCGCCCGCCATCCCCTGCCCCGCCGCGAGGACTCGCGCATGATGGTCCTGCACCGCTCCGACCAGCGCATCGAGCACCGCCTCTTCCGCGACTTCCCGACATTCCTCCGCCCCGGCGATCTCGTCGTTCTAAACGACACCCGCGTCATCCCCGCCCGCGTTTTCTCCGATGACGGACGCATCGAAACTCTCTTCCTCGAAATGCTCCGGGAGAACGTCTGGAAATGCCTCGTCAAACCCGGCCGCAAAATGCGCCTCGGAGCGACCATCACCATCCACGGCACCACCGGCGTCGTGATCGGCATCGAGCCGGAAGGCGAGCGCATCATCGAATTCCGCGGCCCCATCGACCTCGACGCCGCCGGCGAACTTCCCATCCCGCCCTACTTCAACCGCGCCGTGGAGCCTGCCGACAGCGAGCGCTACCAAACCGTTTACGCCCGCGAGAGCGGAGCCGTCGCCGCGCCCACCGCCGGGCTGCATTTCACGCCGGAACTGCTCACGCAAATCCCTCACGCCTTCCTCACACTCCACGTCGGCATCGGCACCTTTCGCTCCGTGCTCACCGACGACCTCAGCGCCCACCGCATGCACTCCGAGCGCTTCCGCGTCTCGGAGGAAAGCGCTCGCGCCATGAATGCCGCGCAGCGTCTCGTCGCCATCGGCACGACCAGCGCGCGCGTCCTGGAAACCTGCGGCCTGCCGATCTCCGCATGCAGCGGCAGCACCGACATCTTCATCCACCCGCCGTACACCCCGCGGGCCGTCGGCGCGCTGCTGACGAACTTCCACCTTCCGCAAAGCACCCTGCTCATGCTCATCAGCGCCCTCGCCGGCCGCGAATTTATCCTCCGTGCCTACGCCGACGCCATCCGCGAGCGCTACCGCTTTTACAGCTACGGCGACTGCATGCTGATCGTCTGATCCCGCGAGCGGCTCCGCCTTCCGGTCCAGATGTGGCGCGCAAGAAGCAGCGCTGTGACAAGCATCGCGAGGTGCGAAAGCCAATCGCCGTGGCGGGTGTAGAAAGTGGTGCCGGCGCCGACGGGGATGCGGACTTCGCGGCTGACGAAGCCCTGCTGAAACGGCTTCAGCCAGGGATCGACGCGGCCGAGGGAATTGACGCCGCAGGTGACGCCAGTATTGCCGCAGCGGAGAAGAGGGCGGCGGTTTTCTATCGCGCGGAAGACGGCGTTCGCGAGGTGCTGCTCGGCGGCGGGCGACTTGGCGAACCACCCGTCGTTGGTGATGTTCACGAGCACCTGTGCGCCGTTTTGCACAAAGCGCCGGGTGAGTTCGCCCAGCGTGTCTTCAAAGCAGATGAGCGCGGCGAGACGGATTTTCGGATCGGGCAATTCGAGGAGATTGGCCTCGCGACCGGCCGTGAAATCCGCGGGCACCATCTGCCCGCAAAGCGGGGCAAACAAAGGGCGCAGCGGCAGATACTCGCCAAACGGGACGAGGTGCATCTTGCGGTAGTACTGCTGCTTCGCACCATGCTCGGTGAGCAGCGCGGCGATGTTGAAATCCTCCCGCGTCTCCGGCTCAAAGTCGGTGGTGCCGAGGAGCAGTGCACCGTCGAGCGACTTCGCCTGATCCAGGACGAAGTTGTAGTTCACATCGTCGGCAAACATGCTGTGCGGCGTCGCGGACTCCGGCCACAGCACGAGCTGCGGTGCGGGCCGCGCGAGCGCCGCGAGGCCGGTGAGCTTGGAGAGTTCGGCGAAAATCTTCGCCTCCATCTCCGGGTCGAATTTCTCAGTCTGCGGGATATTCGGCTGCACCGCGACCACCCGCAGCGGCACGCTTTCGCCCGTCTCGCCGCGCAGCAACGCGCGCACGCCGTAGCCGAAAACGAGCGCGATGAGCGCCATCGTGAAGCTGAACTCCCAGCGGATGCGCTTGAGAAACACCGGGCCGAATTCGCCGATGATCCGGCGGACGACGATCACGGCCATGAGATTGCAAAACACGACGAGGAACGTCACGCCCGGCACCCCCGTGATGTCCGCGATCTGGATCATCGGCAGATCGCGATGCAGCGCGACGCCGAGCCCGTTCCAGCCAAAGCCGCCGAAGAGCCGCTCGCGCACCCACTCGTGCGCCACCCACGCGCACGCGCCCGCCGCGGCCGTGCCGAGATTGTGGAGCGAGCGGGGAAACTTCCGCGCAGCGTCATCGCGCACCAGCACTGCGCCGGTGAACCACGCCCAAAACGCGAAGTAGAATCCGAAGACCATCGCCACCAGCGGCGAGAGCGCGAGCAGCCAGGGGTTCTCGTAAAGCGCCGAGAGCGTGGTGCTCAGCCAGAAGAAGGTGCCGGTGAAAAAAACGAGCCCCGCAAGATAGCCCAGCGCCGCCTTCCGCAGCGCCCCGCGCCTGCCGTCATCGCGCGAAAAAAAGACCGCGCAGATCAGCGGTGTGAGCGCGATCCACGCGAGCCAGCCCTGGTCCCAGCGCGGAAAGCAAAGCGTGAGGAGCACACCACTGAGAACCGCCGCCGCCCATGGCCACACACCCTGAAGTGCGGAATGCGGAGTGCGGGGTGCGGAATCTTGAGACATTTCGGCGAGGGCGCGGAGCTTTACTCCCCACTCCACATTCCGCAATCCGAACTCCCCTACTCCCGCCGCACGCGCCGGCTTTTCTTGACCTCGGGCCGCGGATCGAGCGCCTCGCGCAGATCCTTCATGTAGCCCGAGTTCACACGGAAATGGATCTTTTCCATGTCCTCTTTCTTGTAAAACGCGCCCTTGTCCGCGACGACGTAGCCGATGCTCATCAGCCCCTGGAGACAGTCGATCAGCTCGGCGATCGGGAGGTCGGAGCAGCGCTCGATCAGATCCCCTCCGAGCGTCTCGCTGCTCCCGAATCCCAGTGCTTTGATGACCGAGACTTCGGTTCCGTCGAGGTTGATTTCTCTGCTGCTCATGGGACTTCGGGAAGGGGGGGTGGCTGGAAAAACGGTTAGGACGAAAGGCGCTGCCCGACATCCTGCTGGACCCATGCCCAAAGCCGGTCGAGCGACGCGTTCACGCCGGCTTTGATCGTTGCGAGTTCCTCCCCTGTAAAGGATTTCCCCGCCTGCGGCGCCCGGCGGGCGAACATGTAGAACTTGATCTTCGGCTCCGT
>JAYTML010000557.1:0-10124 GCA_043728655.1 Chthoniobacter sp.
AAAAGGTCCGGTCTGCGAGACTTCGCGCGGATCGCGAGCCATCGCACCGGCATGGACCGGGAGCCTCCTCGTCGCGCTGCTCGTGCTTCTCCTCCTGGCGGGCGCGGCAGTCGGCCAGACGCCGGTGGTGAGCGTCGATTTCGCCGCGCCCGTCACGGGTATCAAACCGATGACCGGCATCCTTCACGGGATCGGCTCCCCGGCGGCGACTGATCCCGCGAGCAGTTTCATCGCACCGCTGAGTCCCTCGCTTTGGCGCGCTGCAAGACAGACCAACGATCTTTACAACCGGATCACGGGATTCGGCGCGCGCTTCGAGTTCGTGACGAGCGACGTGTATGGCTACCCGAAAGTCTCAAACGCCATCTATCTCCCCGGCCGGAACAGCAGTGGGAGCACGACGGACTGGACGGCCTACGACGCCTTTCTCACTAACGAACTCAACGTCGCCCAAGCCAACGGTCACATCATGATCTGGGAGTTTTGGAACGAGCCGGATCTCACGTTCAACGACCCCCAAAAAACCGGGAGCGCTACGCCAGGCGTCACCTGGCCCGCCACCCAGCCGCAGTTCTTCGCCGCGTTTGCCCGCTTTTCCGCCGCGGTGCGCGCGCGTTTTCCCTCGGCCCAGTATCCGAATGTCCTCATCGCCGGCCCGTCCCCAAGCTCGTACAACGCCGCGTTTCTCCAGGCTTTTTTCGACTACTGCAAAGACCAGAATGTGGAGGTCAATGTCGCAGTCTGGCACGAGTTCTCCGCCGATCTGCGGCTCATCCCCAGCAATATCGCCAGCATCCGCGCGAACTTTCTAAACAATCCCGCCTACGCCGCGCTGAAGCTGAAGGAAATCCACATCAATGAATTCCTCGCCGGGGGAGCCGACCAGTGCAGCCCGGCTTCGCTGCTGGCTAACCTGTACTATTTTGAAGACCCGCAGGCGAATCCGGACGGCGTGTGCAAGACGTGCTGGAGCACCCAGACCACTCCCGTGGTCAATAGCTGCTTCATGGTGCCGGGCACGCTCGGCGATATGCTCTCCCGCGACGGCACCCAGCCGCTGGCGATCTGGTGGGCCTACCAGCGCTACGCCGCGAGCGTCGGCTCGCGCGTGGCCAGCACGACTACGGACTCTCATGTCCTCCCCATTGCCAGTCGCACGGGACCGCAGCCAAACACCGCGCAGGTGCTGGTCACGGACTACCCTTTTCAAGAAACTCCGCCAGCGACGAATGCCATCCTCAAGCTGAAGAATCTAACCGCTGGCGGCGCTGGAGGCGGGAGCGCGCTGCCCTTCCTCACTGGCGCCACGCGCGTGCGTGTGCGGCTGGAAAGAATCCCCAATACAGTCGAGACCGGGCTCCCGGCGCTGCCAGTGGTCAGCGAGCTCGACCTGCCGATCTCCTCCGAGGGAAACGCCACACTGACTTTGCCAGGCATGACCCCGCACGAAGTGTGGGTGGTGACTCTCAGCGCGCCGGTGGCCGGGGTCCAACCCGCGCCCGCCACGCCAGGCGGCTTCACCGCCGGAGCAAGCGATGGTCAGATCGTGCTGAACTGGAATGCCGTGCCCGGCGCCGCCAGCTACACCGTCACACGAAGCGCCGGGCCCGGGCTGCCGCCCACCATCACCTACGCCGGGCTCGCCGCGCCCACTTTCACCGACCTCAATCTCACCGACGGCCAGACCTACTGCTATAAAGTCGCCGCCAGCTCCTCCAGCGGCAGCTCAAGCATCGCATCGGCTGAGATCAGCGCGACCCCTCCCATTCCGGCCACCACCGCCGGCAGCTACCAGTTCAACTGCGGCGCGAGCGGAGCCGTCTCTCCCTTTTCCGCCGACGCCTTTTTCTTTGGAAACTACAATACCCGCTTTCAGAGCTTTTCCACCGACCTCCGCTTCGCCACGAATACGGCTCCGTCCGCCGTCTATAACAGCCAGCGCAACGGACTCCTCGCCTATGTCTTTCCCGGCCTCACGCCCGGCGCGCCCTACACGCTCCGGCTGCATTTTGCCGAGACAAACTCCGCCGCCACGAGCGGTTCGCCCACGACACTCGCCGGCTATCGCACCTTCAATGTCAGCGTCAATGGGGCGCCCCTGCTCACGAATTTCGACATCGCCGGCAGCGCCATCGCCGCCGGAGCCACGAATGGCTACGGCGTGGCGGTCGTGCGGCAATTCCCAGTCAATGCCGACGCGAACGGCAGACTCCGCGTCCACCTCAGCGGCGTCGTCAACCGCGCGCAGATCAATGGCATCGAAGTAATCCCCCTCCCCCTCACTGCTCCCGCAGCACCGACCAGCTTCCTCGCCACGGCGCTTCCCGGCGGAGACGTCCTCTCGTGGAACGCGGCCCCCGGAGCCACTTCCTATCAGATCTACCGCTCCACCACTCCCGGCGCGGCAGGCACATTGCACAAGACCGTGACCGGTACTGCCGTCGCCGATCCCGCCAGCACCGGCGGCTTTTTCTACTACCGGATCGCCGCCCTAAATGCCACCGGCCCCAGCGCCCTCACCGCCGACATCTTCGCCACGCTCGACCTGGTCGCATGGAAGTCCGTCCAGTTCACGGCCGCCGAGCTGGAAAATCCCCTCGTGAGCAGCGATACCTCCACGCCCGCAGGCGACGGGCTGAACAACCTCCTCAAGTATGCGCTCGGGCTCGATCCCCACCAAGGCACCGCCGCTCCCGTCACCCGCGGCACCACCGTCGTCGGCGGCCAGACCTATCTCACCCTGAGCTACAACCGATCGAAGCGAGCCAGCGGCATCCAATCCTACGTCGAGACCTGCAGCAACCTCACTTCCTGGGCTTGGGGCCCGGGTGCCGCTGTCCTCACCGCCACTGCCGATCAGGGTGAAACCGAGCGTCTCACCTGGCGCGATACCACGCCGATCACGCCAGCGAATCCGCAGCGATTCATCCGCCTGCGGGTCGCAGGACAGTGATCGCCTTTTTCCCCGCAGACGTCATGGACATGATCTGGCAACCGATGATGGAAATGGACCGCCCACCGTTTTTTTTGAAGGGCTTGGAAAACGCGCGGATCCCCGCGATCCGGCCGCGCAATGAGGACCCGAGCGCATTTCCCGTCTCGCCAAAACGACCTCCGGCACGGAGACTGCAACTAGCCGTGCCAATGTTTCGGCCGAATTCAGGAGGCCGACTCCAAACTCTATGCCGAATTCACAAGCCCCGACTGTCGAGCTCACGCCCGAGCAGATTTCCCAGTTTCATGAGCGCGGGTTCCTTTCGATTCCCAACATCAGCCCGCCGGCGGAAGTCGAGCTGCTGCGCGGGATTTTCGACCGGCTTTTCGAGCAGAAGGCAGGACGTGCCGAGGGCGCCCAGTTCGACATGGTCACGCATGACGACGATGACGATGCGCCGCAGGCCCTGCCCGCGATCATCAATCCGGTGAACTTCGCGCCCGAGCTGCGCGAGACGGTATTTCGCACGAACGCCGCCAACATCGCGCGGCAGCTCCTCGGGCCAAACGCCTCCGCCGCCTTTGAGCAGGCCATCCTCAAGCCGCCGCGCTACGGCGCCGCCACCCCGTGGCACCAGGACGAGGCGACGCGGGTGGATGCAAATTTCGACTACGAGCAGCTCAGCATCTGGATGCCGCTGCAGGAGGCGACGATGGAGAACGGCTGCATGCAATACATCGCGGGCACCAACAAGGGCGACGTGCTGCCGCACCGCTCACCAAAGAGCGATCCGAAGATTCACGCCATCGAGTGCGCCGGCGGCTTCGACCCCGCCGACGCCATCCCGTGTCCGCTGCCGCCGGGCGGCGCGACGATCCATCACGGTCGCACGCTGCACTATGCCGGGCCGAACGGTTCGGATATTCCGCGCCGCGCCTACATCCTCGCCTTCGAGGTCCCGCCCAAACCCAGCACCCGGCAGCGGAATTTCTACTGGAATCACGAGAAGCAGACCGCAAACCTCGATCGCAAGCGCCGGTGGCGAAAAGGCGGTGGCATCCTCATCGAGTTTGGCCGGAAGGTGCGCGCCGGCATGTGGCGGCATCCGGACCGGGTCGTCTTTGAAGCCCGGCGGGCCATCCGAGCGCTGCTCAATCGCCAAACCTGACGGCGTCACCCTCGACCGGTTTCGGCTGGCTGTGTGAGCCGGCCTCCCCGCCTCCCGAACCGCGGGCAGCGCCGCTCCTCAGCCGGCGTTGTTATTCCTGGCAAACGTCATGAACATGATCTGGAAATCGAGGACGAGGCTCCAGTTTTCCAAATACCAGAGATCGCAATTGATGCGCTCCGTGAGATCCGTGTCACCCCGCAGCCCCTTGACCTGCGCCCAGCCGGTGATGCCGGGCTTGGCATTGTGCCGCGCGTTATAGTGCGGGATCTCGTGCTTGAAATTGCGGATCAGACTCACCGATTCCGGCCGCGGCCCGACCAGGCTCATATCGCCCATCAGCACGTTCCAGAACTGCGGCACCTCGTCGATATTCCACGTCCGCATGAACGTGCCGATTTTCAATCGGCGCGGATCCTCCTTGAGCGTCCAGTGCCCCGCCCCTTCATTCTCCGCATTGATCCTCATGCTGCGGATTTTCCAAATGTCGAACTCGACCCCATGCTGCCCGAGCCGCCGCGTCCGGTAAAAAATCGGGCCGGGCGACTCCCAATAGACAACCGCCCCAAAAATCGCGACCAGCGGAGCGGAGACGATCAAACCGACAAGCGCGCCCACCACATCCACAGCACGCTTGAGGAGGATATTGACGAAACGGTCCAGCGGCAGCCGCGAGACGCCGAGCACCGGGATGCCGCCGACCGTTTCAAGGTGCAGGCCGGAGACCAGGATTTGGAAATACGACGGGATGACCTTGAACTGCACCATCTCTCGCTCGCAGGTGTTCGCCAGACCCACGATGTCGCCTTTCACGCCATTCACATCCGTGAGCACCACCATGTCCACGGACTCGCGCTCGATCACGCTTGTCAGTTCCGCAAAGGCCCCGAGCACACGCACCTTCGGCTTGCGCTGAAAGCGCGCGCGCATCGAGTTCACGCAGCCGACCACTTCGTAGGCACTGCCCGGATCATGGGTGAATGCGCCCGTAAGCCGCTCGGCCTCTTCGTTCCACCCGACGAAAAGAATGCGCTGGCGAAGACTTTCAGCAGCCGCTGAGCGCAGGAGAAATCCGTGGAAAATCGCCCGCCATCCGAGCAAAGAACCCGGCACCAGCAATGTCGCGATGGCGACGAAGATGCGGGAAATCGTCGGCTGGAATTTGAAAATCAGCGCGAAGCCGAGAAAACCCATCGCCCAAAGGCACGCCGCCTTTAGTATTTGGAGCGACACAAAGCGGAACCGCAACAGTGCCTGGCGCTCGTAAATCCCGCACGCGGTCAGCGTGAAGATCAGCGTGATTCCGCCAAAAGCCAGATACCCGGAATAGTCGCGGAGCGTGACGGTGGCTGGGACGCCGATCTCCTGGATCGACGTCTGAAAGCGGAACCAATAACTGAAAACCAGCGCATAGATGATGACCACCGAATCGCAGAGCAGACTCGTGATGACGAGCCGGTCCGGGAGCGCCTTGTCCCGCAGCTTCAGCCGCTCAGTCCTCGCCGCCTCCCCAAACGCGTCGATCCCGGCGCGGCCGCCGATCTCCATCACCGCCTCCGCGCTTCGGCTCAACCGCGTGAGGCAGCTTTCTTTCTTAGGACTAAACATAAGGGCTGGTTCTCAAAAAAGTTCCCTCGATTTCAGCTAGAAGTGTTCTAGCAACTATAAAGTCTCGTTTTTGCGAGGCTATAAATCCGGGTCGGAGCGTCAAGGTTCATTTCAGCGACCTGCGCCCGCACAGCGGATTGGCGCCCCTCCCCCAAAACCCGGCTCAATCGGGATTTCGGCCGGGACTATCCGCTCTCCCGGAAAAAATACTTGCAACACGAAACCCACTGGCTAGCTTCCGCGCTCCTAAACGCGGGTGTAGCTCAGTTGGTAGAGCACTTCCTTGCCAAGGAAGATGTCGAGAGTTCGAGTCTCTTCACCCGCTCCCTCCCCCTTCATCCAACAGGGGATCCGGCCAGCCCCGGGCCGCCGGAAGTGCCGCTCCCAGCACGACTGCACGGCGGGCCAGCCGTACCAGTGACTGCCGGATGCGCGAATATCCAACCCAACAGCTCATCGACGACATCGCCCACTCCGTCTCAGCGGAAGGGTATGATCGTGCCGCCCGGAATTCGCTCGGCGTTCTCGACGCGTTGAACAGCGAGATGATCGCAAGTCGAAAAGTGCTTCTGGCCTGCCGTGAGGGCTGCTCGGTTTGCTGCTCCCTTCGGGTCGATGTCTTCGCGCATGAGGTCTTCCTGATCGCGCGCCACATCCGCAGCCATTTCTCCGGCGACGAGCTTGCCGGCGTGCTCGCGCGCCTCGCCGCGCATTCCGCGAACGTGACGCCGCTGACGCCGTTCGAGCACGCCACGCAAAACATCACCTGCCCTCTGCTGCAGGATGACCGCTGCAGCGTGTACGCGGCCCGACCTCATTCGTGCAGGAGGCACCACTCCCAGGACTTCGCCACGTGCCAGTTCACGTTCGATCATCCCACCGATCTCGAATCACCGGCCGCCCATGATCGCGACCTCTTCCGGACACTGACGGCGGCGATGCAGCAGAACATCGACGCGTATTCGGAACTCGGTTTTGACCACACGATCTACGAACTCGGCACCGCGCTGAATGAGGCGCTCAATGACCCCGCGGGCTGGGAGCGATGGAAGAATCGCGGGCAGGCATTCCTCCGCGCATCGGTGACTCCTGCCGCCTGAATCAAGCCCCCGCCAGCCCGCGGAGGGAACGCATTTCCAGTTCGCCGCCGATCTGCGCGCGCGAGTCTCCCTGCCCTCGCTTGACCGCACGCGGCGGAAGCGTTAACTCCGAAACCCGCATCGAAATCTCACTGTGGGACTCCGGCAATGAATACTGACTTTCGAACGAATGACTTCGCCACCAGCGCAAGCGGCCTGCTGCGCCGCGCGACCGCTTTGCACGACGCCGGCAAGCTGCTCGAAGCAATCGCCACCCTCCGGGAAGCATACGCGGCGATCGCCTGTGACTCGAAAAACCACACCGTCACCACCTTCCTGCGCCTGCCGACTTACCTGCAGGAGGCCGGGCAGCGCGAGGAAGCGTGGAACGCCATCTTCGAGCTTCTGACAAACGGCTATCCGACGCAGCCGTCGAACCCCGATCTGATCGCCATGGACCGGAGCGCCATCTATCGCGCGCTCCAGCTCTTCCTCGAGCGCGACGGCCACCTCATCCACGCCGCCCTCTACGGGGTGCTCGCCATCTATTATTGGGCGCTCGGCCTTCGCTCCCAAAAGCGAATGGCCGAATTCAGCGCGTTCGTTTCTCCACGCCGGCTCGGCGACGAAATTGGAAAGCTCCTGCGGAAAGCCAACCGGCTGGACCTCATTCCCGCTCTCGTTCCAGTGGTGAAGACGGAGCTCGACCGCGTCCCGCCGCGGGCCGACGCGGTCCTCGCCAGCGAGATCAAGGCGATCCTGCAAATCCAGTAGCCGGCAGCCGCAGGGAGGAAAATGCGGCGGCGGGAAAGTGATTGAGCGCCGTTTTCCCGACGCGCTAGCTTGGGGGCGTGAAAGACGCACCGCCCATCCGCATCGAGCATCTCTACATCTCACCGGGGCACAATTTTTTCGGCCATCACGGCCAGCCCGCGGGCGATCACCCCATGCTCGCACAGCCCGCGATCACCTGCCTCGCCGGGCGCGGGATCGCGGGCGACCGTTTCCTCGATTTCAAAGACGACTACAACGGGCAGATCACATTTTTCGAACGGGAAACCTTTGACCAGCTCTGCGCGGAATTCGGCGTGTGGGACCGCGAGCCGTCGGTCTTTCGCCGGAATGTCATCACCGCGGGTGTCGCGCTGCCGGAATTGTACGGGCGGGAATTTGAGGTCCAGGGCGTGCGCTTCCTCGGCATGGGCCACTGCGCGCCGTGCCACTGGATGGACACGGCCTTTCACCCCGGCGCCGAGGCGCGCCTGCACGGCCACGGCGGCTTGCGGGCGAAGATCCTCACCGACGGCGTCGTCCGCACCGACGGGTAGCGGCTGCGGCAGATCGCGGGTGGACTTTGAAAGCGGCGGGGCGAAATTATTCGCATGCTCCGCGAATGGTTGCTGATCGCATTGTTCGGCCTGCCGGCCTGCAAGCCGGCGGCGGCGGAGCGCGCCGAGGAGCTTGAGGCAGAGCGGGAGCAAATGGTGGCGGCGCAGATCGCCGCGCGCGAAGTCCGCGATGCCCGAGTGCTCGCCGCGATGCGCGCCGTGCCGCGTCACGAGTTCGTGCCGGCGGATCTGCGCGCCCGCGCCTACGAGGACACGCCGCTGCCCATCGGCCATGCGCAGACCATTTCGCAGCCGTACATCGTGGCTTTCATGACCGAGCAGCTCGCGCCGAAGCCGGTGCACCGTGTCCTCGAAATCGGCACCGGCTCGGGCTACCAGGCCGCGGTGCTGTCGAAGCTGGTGGCCGAGGTTTTCACGATCGAAATCGTCGAGCCGCTGGCGAAGCGCGCCGCCGCCGACCTGGCGCGGCTCGGTTTCAAGAATGTGCATGTCCGCGCGGGCGACGGCTACCAGGGATGGCCGGACGCCGCGCCGTTCGACGCGATCATCGTGACATGCGCGCCAGATCATGTGCCGGAGCCGCTCGTGCGCCAGCTTCGGGAAGGCGGCCGGATGGTCATCCCGGTCGGCGACTTCGGCGCGCAGCAGCTCTATGTGCTGGAAAAGCGCGCCGGCAAGATCGAGCGGAGCGCGGTGCTGCCGGTGCGGTTCGTGCCGATGACGGGAAAGGCGCTGGAAGCGGTCAAGTAAGGGCGCCGAGCCGCGAAGGAAAGCTGGAGTGCCGGCACGAGGGGAAAATGGCGGCTCTCACCCGCCCCTTGCTCCTCGTGACCAAGCTCCAGCTTGGTCACGCGCTTGTCTTGGAAGCTCTGCTTCCTCGGGCTGGCTTTGGATCGAACGGCCTCAGTCTAACCAAGCCGACGAAGCGGAGCTTTGGAGACAAGTTCGTGCCGAACCTGGAGCTTCGGCATGAGGGGAAACAACGGAGCCAAGCGCTCCTGCGCGCCGGACGAGCGCTCCCGCGCGAGTCGCCCAGCACCCCTTCGCCCAGCACCGGAGCGCGAGCGCCTGCGCGCAGGAGCGCTTGGCTCAGAGAGCCGCCGACCGTGGATGAGAGCTCCCAGCCGCGCCACGCCGACGAAGCAGAGCTTCGGAGACAAGTGCGTTTCCAAGCTGGAGCTTGGGAACGAGAGGGAACGAGAGGGAACGGAGTCGAAGGACCCCGGAGGTCCGTGAAAGGTTGAGCGCGTGAACGAACCGCCGGGTCGTTGCCTCCCCACCTCCGCCCTCTCGGCTGTCTCGCGGACTCGGCTCGACTGCGCTGCGCCCGCCTTTCCTCCTCCGCTCCGCTCAGGATGACAGCGGGGTGGACGCGGACACGTCATTCGCCGCCAAGCGAAGTGCAACTTCACTAACAAATGATCTTTTTACACTAAAAATCTTCCCGAATTGCGTTTCAAGTGGCAATATAGTGACCATATCCACAAGGTTATGGTTCAAGATTTACCACAGAAGCCGGCCAAAAAGCCGAAATGGCCGCGAGTGACCAGACGCAAGAACTCTGGAGGTTCCATCAGTTTTTGCGTGGACATGGGGCGGTTCGCGGGGCGGCGGCTTCGGAAGTTTTTCAAAACGCGGTTGGAGGCTGACACGTACGCCGAGCAGCAGCGGGTCGCGAAGGCCAATCAGGGCGCGGCGGCGTTCTCCATCGACGACAAGTTGCGCATCGAGGCTCTGGAAGCGCGGCGGCTACTCTTACCCTACGGCACCAGTCTGATCGAGGCGGCGAAGTACTACATCAAGCACGCCAAACCCAAGGGTGGCGAAAAGACGATGATCGAGCTTGTGGCGGAGGTCTTGGAGGCGAAGGCGAAAGTCGGACGGCGGCAGAAAACGGTGGATAGCTACCGTTCCTTCTTCAATCGGTTCAATCGCTCTTTCGGCCAACGGCATGTCCATGAGGTCCACCGGGACGACGTTGAGCA
>JAYTML010000558.1:0-3719 GCA_043728655.1 Chthoniobacter sp.
TTCATGCACTGCTGAAATTTCTCCCGCGGGTAGTCGATGTCCGTCCAGTCGAACTCGCTGTAGCGCGGCATCCAGCCGATCTGCGTTTCGCTCGCCCGCGCGCGGCCGCGGGTGCGGTCGATGATCCATTTGAGCACGCGGAAGTTTTCACCGAAGCCGGGCCAGAGGAACTTGTCGTCGGCGTCTTTGCGAAACCAGTTCACGTGGAAAATGCGCGGCGGGTCGGTGAGTTCGCGCCGGATGCCGAGCCAGTGGTCGAGGTAGTCGCCCATGTTGTAGCCGCAGAAAGGGAGCATCGCCATCGGGTCGCGGCGCACCTGGCCGAGCGTGCCGGCGGCGGCGGCGGTCATCTCGCTGCCCATCGTCGCGCCGAGATAGACGCCGTGGATCCAGTTAAAGGACTGGAAGACGAGCGGCATCGTCGTCGCGCGGCGTCCGCCGAAGATGATCGCGCTGATCGGGACGCCCTGCGGGTCCTGGGCTTCGGGCGCGAGCACGGGGTTGTTCGTCATCGGAGCGGTGAAGCGCGAGTTGGGATGCGCGGCCTTTTCCCCGGACTCGGGCGACCACGGCCGGCCTTTCCAGTCAATGAGCCCCTCGGGCGCGGGATCGTCGTGACCTTCCCACCACACGCCGCCGTCGGGAGTGAGCGCGACGTTTGTATAAATGGTGTCGCGAGAGATCGTGTCCATCGCGTTCGGGTTGGACTTGCGGTTCGTCCCCGGCGCCACGCCGAAGTAACCGGCCTCGGGATTGATCGCGTAAAGCTTTCCGTCCGACCCCGGCTTCATCCATGCGATGTCGTCGCCGATGGTCGTGATCTTCCACCCGTCGAAAGTGGGGGGTGGGATGAGCATGGCGAAGTTCGTCTTGCCGCACGCGCTGGGGAAGGCCGCGGCGACGTAGCTCTTTTCGCCGGACGGCGATTCGACGCACAGGATGAGCATGTGCTCCGCCATCCAGCCCTGCTCGCGCCCGAGGTAGCTGCCGATGCGGAGGGCGAGGCACTTTTTCCCGAGGAGCACATTGCCGCCGTAGCCGGAGCCGACGGAGATGATCGTATTGTCCTGCGGAAAGTGCGCGATGAAACGCCGGTCGGGATCGCAGTCGAGGACGCTGTGGACGCCGCGGTTGAAGTCGTCGCTCGCGCCAAGCTGGTCGAGCGCGACCTTTCCCATGCGGGACATGATGCGCATGTTCAGCACCACGTAGATCGAGTCGGTGATCTCGACGCCGATCTTTGTCAGCGGCGATCCGGGCGGGCCCATGAGGTACGGGACGACATACATCGTGCGCCCCGCCATCGCGCCCTGGAGCATGGCGTAAAGCTTCTCGTACATCTCGCGCGGCGCGGCCCAGTTGTTCGTCGGACCGGCCTGGTCCTTGGCGGACGTGCAGATGAAGGTGCATTGCTCCACGCGGGCGACGTCGTTCGGATTCGAGCGGTGGTAGTAGCAGCCGGGGAGCTTTTCCTGGTTGAGCTGCGTGAGCACACCCTGGGCGACCGCCTCGGCGAGCAGGATATCCTTTTCCTCCTCCGAGCCATCGACCCAGAAAATGCGGTCCGGCCGGGCGATGGCGCGGATTTCTTCGACCCAGGCGGCAAGCCTGGCATTGGCGGGCGCGACCGTCCCGAAAGCAGTGGTAGCCATAAGGGTGAAAGCATCGCGAGCCCACGCGGCGATGGCAAGGCGCAGGGCAGGGCGCATCTTGCGAAAGGCCGCGCGGATTTTGCGCCAGCTTGCGCTCCGCGCGAGGCGCAGCCATGCTCCCCGCGCCATGACGATGACCGGCTACTCCTCCGACGAAGACCATCAGCCGCTCACCTATTTCCGCGGCTACCCGATCCACACGGCCACGCTTCTGGTCATCATCCACGTCGCGACGATGATCGGCACCACGCTCCTCCAGGCCACCCATTCGGGTGCGCTGCTCCAGGCGCTTTCGTTTTCGAGCGACGCTGTCATCCACCGCCTCTTCGTCTGGCAGTATGTCACCTACGCCTTTGTGAACGTCCCGAGCATCTGGTTCGCGATCGAGATGGTCATCCTGTTTCACTTCGGACGCGAGGTGGAGAAGTTCATCGGCCGCCGGGCGTTTCAGCTCATGTATCTGCTGCTGCTCACAGTCACGCCGCTCGTGCTCAGCGCCGTCGGGTTTTTTCAGCCCACCGTTTTCGCCGGATCCGGCAGCCTGCACTTCGCGGTCTTCGTCGCCTTTGCCACGATCTACCCCGGCGCGGCGCTCTTCTTCAGCGTGCAGGCAAAGTGGGTCGCGATCATCCTCACGGCCATCTACTCACTGCAGTATCTCGGCGCGAACTACTGGCCGGGCCTGCTCGCGCTCTGGGCGAATGTCGGCCTGGCATGGGCCTTCATCCGGCATGAGCGCGGGCATTTCTCGCTGCCGGATCTGCGGCTTTGGAAGAGCAAGCCGCGGTTCGAGGTGGTGCGCTCCACCCCGGCGGCTCGGAGCACGCGGGAAACCGATACCGCCAGCGACATGGATGGGCTGCTGGACAAGATCGCGAAATCCGGCATCGCCAGCCTCACGGCAAAGGAGCGCGCGCGGCTGGAGGCGGGGCGCGAGGAGCTGCTGAAAAAAGACCGTCGGTGAGCGGGCTCGCGCTGAGCGTGGTCATTCCGTGCTGGCGGGATGCGGAGGCGCTGGGCCGCGTGCTGGCGGCCGTGCGACCGCTCGCGGGTGTGGATGAGATCATCGTCGCCGACGCCACCGAGACGGACGAGTGCCGCGCGCTCGCACGCGCGGCGGGCTGCCTCGTGGCGCACTGCCCGGCCCCCAGCCGCGGCGCGCAGATGAATGCGGGCGCGGCGCTCGCCCGCGGCGACGTGCTGCTTTTCCACCACGCCGACAGCGAGCTCACCGCCGCCCATATCGGGAACCTCCACGCCGCGATGCGCCAGCCGGCGCTCGCGGGCGGCGGCTTCTACCGGCACTTCGACTCGCGCCATCCGCATCTGCGCTGGCTGGAGAAATGGGGCCGTCGCCTCAATGACTGGGGCGGCACGATCTTCGGCGACCAGTCGGTCTTTGTCCGGCGCGCGCATTTTGAAAAGATCGGCGGATTCGCCGACATCCCGCTCATGGAGGACGTCGAGTTTTCCCGCCGCCTCCGCCGCTCCGGCCCCACCCGCCTGCTCGATCCGCCGATGCAGTCCTCCGCCCGCCGCTTCACCCGCCGCGGCCCCTGGCGCACCACGTTCACGAATGGCGCGCTGCTCGCGCTCTACCACTGCGGCGCCTCCCCCGCCCGGCTCCACCGCATCTACTACTCGGCGCGCTGAGGCGGCGGGAAAAAATCCTCTTCCCGCCTTGCCACAGCCGCGCGCGCGCGTTCCCCTCTCCAGTATGAGCGAAGAGCCCGAGTCGCCGCCTCCCCACGCACCTCCTCCGCCGAAAGAGCCGCACCGCTTCGACCCGAGCTACGTCAATGCGATGTCGCATTTCTACCGCGGAGAACTCGGGCGCATCATGGCCTGGCGCGCGCGCCTCGACCCGACCACGAACTGGGCGATCACCACCACGTCCACGATTTTCACCGTCGCGTTTTCCATCGAGCGCGTGCCGCACATCATCTTCTTTTTCAATCTCGCCATCGTCTGGATCATGCTCTGGATCGAGGCGCGCCGTTACCGTTTCTACGACGCTTTCCGCGCGCGTGTGCGGATGCTGGAGGCGCATTTCCTCGTCCCGATCGT
>JAYTML010000559.1:0-8068 GCA_043728655.1 Chthoniobacter sp.
CCAAGGTCGCCGATCTCCTCACCAAAGCCCGCGCGCTGGAGGATCAGATCTACCAGACCAACCAGCCCGCCCCGCACAAGTACGAGCTGGCTCCGGTGCCGTAGCCTTGGGCGAAGGGCGGCTGGACGGGAGTCAGGCGGAACAAACGGGCGGCGGCGGCTGTTTCGGCCTTCCCTTTCCTCCCGCCTCGGCTAGACACCAGCGCACATGCTCAAAATCCTCTTTCTCGGCGACATCGTAGGTGAACCGGGACGCCGCGCAGTCATCGACGTGCTGCCGAAATGGAAGGAGGCGTGGGGACTGGATTTCATCGTGGTCAATGGCGAGAACTCCGCGAATGGGCGCGGGATTACGCCGAAGATCGCCGTGGACCTCATGCGCGCCGGAGCTGCCGTCATCACCACCGGGGACCACATCTGGGATCAAAAGGAGATCCTCACGTTTCTCGACAACGAGCCGCGGCTCCTGCGTCCGCTCAATTACCCGCCCGGCACGCCCGGCGGCGGCTCCATCGTCCTCGAGACGGCCAAGGGAAAGGTCGCCGTGGTGAATGTGCAGTGCCGCACCTTCATGAATCCGCCGCTGGAGAATCCCTTCCTCGCCATGCGCGATGAGGTGGCGCGGCTGCGGCAGGAGACGCCGGTCATCCTCGTCGATTGCCACGGCGAGACGACTTCCGAGAAAATCGCGATGGGCCGTTATCTCGATGGCCGGGTCAGCGCCGTGCTCGGCACGCACACGCACTGCCAGACGGCGGACGACCAGATTTTCCCCGGCGGCACCGCCTATCTCACCGACGCCGGTTTCTGCGGCCCGAGCGAGAGCTGCCTCGGGCGCGAACTCCAGCCGATCATTCAGCGTTTCCTCACGGGGCGGCCGATCGTTTTCCCCATCGCCGGCGGCCCGGTGAAACTCCACGGCGCAGTCGTGGAGATCGACGAAACGACGGGCCGCGCGCTGGCGATCACCCGCGTAGCCGAGGCATGGGTGCCACCCGAGGTGCCGGGTGCCACAGTCGCCGCCGAAAGGCAATCACCCCCGCCGGCCTGAGCAATCCCGTGCAAACCACGCGCGCTCGGCGGTAGCCGGCTTGCTTTTGGCCGTCTCCGTGGGAAGTAATGGCGGGATTTTCCCGCCTGGAGAATCCTCCTCCCCAACCCGCCCATTCGTCCATTTTGAAACCCGCCCGCTTTTTCACCCGTGGCATCCTGGCCTTGCTCTGGACAGGCGCATCGGTGTCCGCAGGCATCACGCTCGATCTCGTGACGATCGGCAATCCCGGAAATCCCAATGATACCGTGACCGCCATTGACGGATCGGGGCTCCTGTTTGGCGGCGTGAGCTACACCTATGCGATCGGCGCCTATGAGGTGACGCTGGTGCAGTACACGGCGTTCCTAAACTCCGTGGCGCAGAGCGACACCTACAACCTCTACAACGCGGCCATGGGGACGGACGCGAACAGCAAGGGGATCACGCGTGCGGGGACCAGCGGGAGTTTTAGCTACGCGATCTCTGGCGACGGAAACCGTCCCGTGACCTACGTGAGCTGGTTTGACGCGGCACGGTTCACAAACTGGCTGCACAATGGGCAGCCAGTCGGCGCGCAGGCAGGGGGGACGACGGAGACCGGTGCCTACGCGCTCAATGGGGCGACCACCGGTTCAGGATTCATCCGGAGCGGCGCGGCGGCCTTCTGGATTCCGAGCGAGAGCGAATGGTACAAGGCTGCGTATCACCAGCCCGCCGACATGGGCGGAAACGCGAGCGATTACTGGCTGTATCCGACCCGCGCGAATGCGATCCCGAACAGTCGCAACGGGAGCGCCAGCGATCCGAACAGCGCGAATTTCTACCGGGACGATGGCATCGCGAACGGGTTTAACGGCGGGTATGCCGTGACGGATTCGACGGCATCGAGCAACACGCAGAACTACCTGGTCAATACGGGCGCGTTCACCATGAGTTCCGGCTACTACGGCACCTTCGATCAGGGCGGGAATGTCTATGAGTGGAACGACGCGGTCATCGGCGCCTCGCGAGGCCTGCGCGGGGGATCCTGGATCAGCGGAGAGTTTGCGCTCCGCTCCACCGCCCGGGACAGCTACCTCCCGACGAACGAGAGCAGCTACGTGGGATTCCGAATTGCCGCCGCAGTCCCCGAGCCTGCCGCGGCGGTCAGCCTGCTGCTTGGTGGCGGCCTCCTGCTCTCCAGGCGGCGGCGGGCTTCCGCCGCAGCGTAGCGGCGGGCGCGCGTCTCCGGGTGGAAGCCGTCCGGGATTACGCGCCCACTTCCGCGCGCGCGTCCGCGGCGAGAGCGGTGGAGAGGTAGCGCTCGCCGGTCGAGCACGCGATGGTGACAATCAGCTTGCCCTTGTTTTCCGGGCGCTTGGCCACCTCGATGGCCGCGATCACATTTGCGCCGGTGCTGATGCCCACGAGCAGGCCCTCTTCCTTTGCGAGCCGCCGCGCCATTGCGAATGCGTCGTCATTCGACACCTGCACACACTCCACGATCTGCGCATTTCCGGCGGCGTCCTTGAGATGGAGATTATTCGGCACAAAGCCCGCGCCCGTGCCCTGGATCTTGTGCGGACCCGGCTTCACCGGCTGCCCCGCGAGCGTCTGCGAGATGACCGGCGAATCCTTCGGCTCGACCGCAATCGCCTGGAAACCCGGCCGGCGCGGTTTCAAAACCTCGACGCAGCCCGTGATCGTCCCGCCCGTGCCGACCGCGGCGACGAGGATGTCGATCTTTCCGTCTGTGTCATCCCACAGTTCCTCGGCGGTCGTCTTCGAGTGGATCGCGGGATTCGCGGGATTGTTGAACTGCTGCGGCATCCACGCGTTGGGCGTGTTTTTCACGAGGTCCTCGGCCCGCGCGATCGCGCCCTTCATGCCCTCCGCTCCCGGCGTCAGCACGAGCTTCGCGCCGAGCATCGCCAGCAGCGTTCGCCGCTCCAGGGACATCGTCTCCGGCATCGTGAGGATGAGCTTGTAGCCTTTCGCCGCGGCGACGAACGCCAGCGCGATGCCCGTGTTTCCGCTCGTGGGCTCGATGATGACGGTCTCCTTTGTCAGCACGCCGCGCTGCTCCGCGTCCTCGATCATCGCCATGCCGATGCGGTCTTTCACCGAGCCGAGCGGATTGAAAAACTCGCACTTCAGCGCAATCGTCGCGTCCAGTCCGTCCGTGACCTTGTTTAGTTTGACGAGCGGCGTGCGGCCGACGGTTTCGACGATGTTGTTGTAGATCTTGCCCATGGGATTTGTGCGGTGGTGGAGGTTGTGTTCGAGAAAAAACGGGCCGCACTTTTAGCGCCGTCCGGCGCGCGCGGGCAAGGCCCATGTTGCCGCGCAGATTCCGTTTGTAATGCGAAAAGCGGATGCTACTTCTCCCCACCCGCAAACCAACCCACACACACACCATGGCCGACCTCCTCAACTCACAAGACATCAAAGACTGGCTCAAAAAACTCCCCGAGTGGGATTACGAGAAGAAGCACATCGAGCGCACTTTCGAGTTCGACGATTTTTCGCAGGCCATCGAGTTTGTGGACGGCGTCGCTGAAATCGCCCTGGAAGACGACCACCACCCGGAGATCGACATCCGCGACAGCAAGGTGCGCCTGGTCCTTTCCACGCACAGCGAGGGCGGCGTGACCGACCTCGACTTCGAGGTCGCCGAAAAAATCGACACGCTCGTCGAATAACGGCCCGCGATGCCCGGCGCCGCGTCTGATCCGACACCTGCGCGGATGATCTTCTGCGCGCTGGCGGTGCTGCTGTTTGCCACAGGAGTCTGGGGCTTCATCGCGTGGCGCAGCGCGCCGCCGCCGCCGCCCGCAGTCGAGATGCCGGGCGCGACGCTGCGCTGATTTCCAATATGACGATCCCGTCCATCTGCGTCGCGCCATCGCTGCTGGCCTGCGATTTCGGCCACCTCCATGACGAGGTCCGCCGCGCCGAGGCGGCCGGCGCCGACTGGCTGCACTGCGACGTGATGGACGGCCATTTCGTGGACAACATTTCGTTCGGCCCGGCCTTCGTCGATGCCGCGGCGAAAGTCGCGACGGTGCCGCTCGACGTGCATCTCATGGTCGAGCGGCCGGATCATTATTTCCCCCGCTTCGCGAAAAGCGCGCGGAACATCACCGTCCACGTCGAGGCCCAGCACGATGTGGCGAAGACGCTCGCCGCGATCCGCGCCGCCGGCTGCACCTGCGGCCTCGCACTGCGTCCCGCGACCCCATTCGAGGACGTGGTCCCGTTTCTCGATCAGATCGACCTGCTCCTCGTGATGACCGTTGTCCCCGGCTTCGGCGGGCAGCCGTTCCTGTCCGAGATGATGCCCAAGGTGCGCGCCGCAGCCGACGCCCGCGCCAGTCTCGGCTTTGAATTCCGGATCGAGGTCGATGGCGGCATCACTACAGAAACCGCGCCTATTTCGATTTCTCACGGAGCCGACACCCTCGTCGCAGGCACCTCCGTCTTTGCCTCGCCCGATATGACCGGCGCCATCCGCCGCCTCCGCGGCGCGTAGAGCGGGCCCTACTGGGCGCTCGGCTCCGGCGGCGGGCCGGCTTGGAAATGTGCGAGCGCCTCGCCCACCAGAAAGAGGGAGCCGGTGATCAGTGTCCGCCTTTCCATCGAGGACGCGATGCGAATGGCAGCCGGAAGATCCCGCACCGCGATGCACTCCTGTCGGGGCGCGATCCGGCCGATCGCCCGGCAGATTTCCTGCGTCGTCGCCGACCGCGGATTCTGCACCGGCACCGCGAGGATGCGCCCGGCCACGGGCAGCAGCGCCTCGCAGACCCCGTCGATATCCTTGTCCCGCAGGATGCCGAGGACGAGCGTCGCCCGCTTTTCGCCAAACGTCTCCCGCCACGTCTCCGCGAGACGCAACGCCGAGCTGGGGTTGTGCGCGCCATCGAGCACGAAGTTCTCCGTGACCCGCTGGAAGCGGCCTGGCCATTCCACGGTGCGCAGTCCCTCCGCGATGGCCGCGGCCGACACGCCGAGTTCTGCCACCTCCAGCGCATGCACGGCCAGTGCCGCATTCCATCGCTGATGGCTGCCCTCCAGCGCGATCTCCGCCCGCAGGAGCGGCGTGACGACAAGATTCAGCTCCGCACCGCGCCACATCGCGATCTGCACGATCACCACCCGCACCTCATCGGCCTGCGGCCCCGTCACTACAGGCACGCCGGGCTTGATGATCCCCGCCTTCTCCACCGCGATGGCGGCCAGCGAATCGCCGAGCCACTGCTGGTGGTCCATGTCGATCCGCGTGATCACCGACACCGCTGGCGTGACCACATTCGTCGCGTCGAGCAGTCCGCCCATCCCGGTTTCGAGCACCACCACCTCCGCGCCGCGCCGCTGAAACCACCCGAGCGCGAGCGCCGTGGCGATCTCAAAAAAAGTCAGTGCGAGATCGCAGGACTCCGCCACTTCACGGATCCCGGTCAGTCCCTCCGCGACATCCTCCTCGCTGATCATCCCGCTATCGAGCCGGATCCGCTCGCGAAAGGTCACAAGATGCGGCGACGTGAAAAGCCCCGTCCTCAGACCCGCCGCGCGGCAGCACGCATCGAGCATCGCGCAGGTCGAGCCCTTCCCATTCGTCCCGGCGACATGGAGAAACTTTGGCGCATCCGGCCCGGAAACGCTGATGCCGAGAGCATCCGTGAGCTGCCGGATGTTTTCCAGCCCGAGCCGGATACCGTGGAGCTGGGTGGCGTAAAGCCAGGCGACGGCCTCGTCGTAGTTCACTTCGCGGGCGCGAGGTAGCCGAGCAGCTGGCTCAGCATTTCGCGCATCATCTTGCGATGGACGATCATGTCCACCAGCCCGTGGTCTTCGAGAAACTCGGCGGTCTGGAAATTCGGCGGCAGATCCTGGTGCGTCGTCTCCTTGATCACGCGCGGCCCCGCGAAACCGATCATCGCTTTCGGCTCCGCGATGATGACATCGCCCACGGTGGCGAAGCTCGCGCTCACACCGCCAGTCGTGGGGTGCGTCAGGATCGAGATGTAGGGCAGCCGCGCCTGCGCGTGCATGGCGAGTGCGCCGCAGGTCTTGGCCATCTGCAGCAGGCTGAGCACGCCCTCGTACATCCGCGCGCCGCCGGACGCGGAGACGATGATCGCCGGGATGCGCTCCTTGGTCGCGCGCTCCACGCAGCGCGTCAGCTTTTCGCCGACTACCGAGCCCATCGTCGCGGCGATGAAATTGAAATCCATGACCGAGATCGAGACTCGCTGGCCGTCGATCACGCCGAAGCCGCTGATCACCGCGTCCTTCAGCCCGGTCTTTTTCTGGTAGCTCTTCAGCCGGTCGGTGTAGCTCGCCATGCCGGTGAATTTCAGCGTATCGACCGACACCATATTCGCGTCGTGCTCCTCGAAGGAGCCGGCGTCGAGCAGCATCTCCAGCCGCTCGTGTGCGCTCTGCGTCATGTGGTGGTCGCACTTCGGGCAGACGCGGAAGTTCTGCACGAGATCCAGATTGTGGATCATCTCCGCGCAGCTCGGGCATTTCTGCCAGAGACCCTCGGGGAATTCCCGTTTCTTGTCGGAGCTGAAGGATGGTTTGGAGAAAATACCCATGAGTCGGGAAGGTGGATGGAATCAGCCGCGGGCGACGGTCACGACGCGGACGGACGCCGCGCCGGCCGCGCGCAGGACGCGCGCGCATTCATCCACGGTGGAACCCGTGGTGAAAACGTCGTCCACTAAAACGAGATGGCGGCTTTGCACGGCGGCAGTGTGCCGCACGCGGAAGGCGTTGCGCAAGTTTTCCATCCGCTCGTGGCGGTCGAGCCGCGTCTGCGTGGTGGTGTAGCGGATGCGCGTCAGCGCGTGGAGCAGCGGGGTGCCGGTGCGCTTCGCGAGCAGCGCCGCGAGCACCTCTGCCTGGTTGAATTCACGTTCGCGAAACCGCGCGCTGTGCAGCGGCACCGGCACCAGCGCTCCGATGGGCTGCGCGCGGATGCGCCCGTCATCGAGCGCCTCGGCGAGCCAGTCCGCCAGCGGGTGGCGGAGGTAAAAGTGCCGGTCATACTTGAACCGGTGCACGAACTCCCGCACCACGCCGCGGCTGAGGTAGCGGGAAACGGCGCAGTCGAAATGCAGCGTGCGCCCGGCGCAGTTCGGGCAGGTGAATTCTCCATCGATCGCCCCGTCGAACGGCTCCGAGCAGCGCCGGCAGAAGGGCGCCTCGATCCTCCGCGCCTGGCCCGCGCAGGCCGCGCAGAGATGCGCGCCGCCGGCCGTGTCCGCCCCGCAGTTCGCGCAGTGCGGCGGGTAGAGCAGAGAGACCAGCGCCTCACCCGCGCGCCGGAGTGTCACGCCGATTTTCATACGAGAGCCAGATCCGCACCGCGCCCCACGCGAGCAGCAGCACGGCGACGGGCACCAGGCCGTTCTCGAAGCGGTCGCCCACCCATGGCAGGTAGTCGGCGCGGAGCCGCGGCTTGACGGAAAGCTTTGCGAGCACGGAGAAGCTCATTTTCACAAAGACGATGCCCGCGTGCAGGCCGATGCTCATCCACAGCGCGCGGGTGCGCAGCGTGGCGTCGCCGCACAGCCAGCCGAGGGCGAACAGCGTGGTGAAGCCCGCCAGCAGCTTCATCGGCTCGGCGAACTGGTGGAACGTGTGGGGCACGAGCGCGAAGCCGGAGAGCCAGCCGACCTCGGCCAGCTCGAAGCTCTCGTCGGGCTTGAGAAAGTGGACGATCGCGAAAAGCGCCGTGACCCAGAACAGCGCCGTGAACGGGCGGAGCGAGCGCCGCAGCAGGCCGAGGATGGCCCCGCGAAAAAGCGCCTCTTCGAGGAAAGCGACGGTCACCGCGGAGACGGCGATGACGGGGATCTTGCTCCACGCGATCTCCGCCCGAAAGCGGTAAATGCCGAGGTAAAGGTAAGCCGCCGCCATCAGCGCCACGGCGGCACCCGCGATCACGAAGCCCGCCAGCAGATGCTGCCGCCAACGCGGATCGGGCTCGATCCCGAGATCCCGCCAGCCGCCGATGCGTAGCGCGCGGATCGTCGGCCAAAGCAGG
>JAYTML010000560.1:0-4724 GCA_043728655.1 Chthoniobacter sp.
TCGCGTAGCGAGCGGAGCGCGGCTGGGATGTGGTCGAGGAAGGGCGTGCGTCCGTCGAGATGGCCGAGCTTGCCGTAGGCGCCGAGCGCCTGCATGAGCCGCTGCATGGCGCACAGGTCGTAGAGCGCGCGGAATTCCGGGGCCTCGTGCCGGCCGGGGCCGAGCAGGCCGCTGAGGTAGTGCGCGAGCAGATCCTCGCGTTCCGGGGCGGTGAGGGAGACGTAGGGATCGAGCAGGAGCGAGGCGATGTCGTACTGCGCGAGGCCGGGGCGCAGCCCCTGGAAGTCGATGAGGCAGACGTGGCCGTCGCGGACGATGACGTTCTGGCTCTGGAAATCGCGATGCACGAGGCAGCGGGGCTGAGCCGCGAGGTGCTCCGCAATCTCGCGGAGGCGCGCATGGCAGCCTTCCGCCTTGATCCGCTCGGCGCTCAAGCCGAAGTGCCGCCCGAGGCAGTGCTCGAAAAAGTAGTCCTGCTCCCAGCGGTAGAGCGCGGCGTCAAAGACGGGCTGGAGGAATTTCAGCGAGTCCGCGCCGGGCGCGCGGTGGGCCTGGGTGTGGAGGATGTGCGCCTGGTCGAGGGTGCGCTGGTAGAGCGCGCGGCGCTGCGGCCACGGGTCATTGCGGCGGCTCCAGAGGTCGGTCTCGCCGGCGTCTTCCATGACGATCAGGCCCTCGCTTTCGTCGTGGAAATGAATGACCGGCACGCGGACGCCGACGCTGGCGAGGAAGCCGGCGATGGCGACGAAGTGTTTGTTTTCAGGGCGGTCCTCGCCGTAGCGGACGAGGATGAGAGTCTGTCCGCCGACATGCATGCGCCAGAACTTGCGACCCGAGCCGCCCTTTTCGATCGGGACCACGGAGGCGGCGTGCGGATGGTAGTTGGCAGGCATGGCGGGGAAAAATCTCTCGGGCGCTGTCTACGCGAAATCGAAATCGCGGTGTGTGCCTTCCGCTCGCGCGGCGCGGGTGACGATGCAGCGGTCGAGCGCGGCGCCGGCGGCGACCTCGGCGTTTTCCCACACGATGCAGTCATGAAGCGTCGCGCCTTCGCCGATGCGCGCGCCGGGGGCGATGGCGGTGGCGCCGGTGATCCGCACGCCGGGCGCGAGCTGCGCGGCGGCGTCGATCCACGGAGGCTGGTGGATGTCGGGCATCTTCCGCGCGAGCGCCTCATGCACCGAGAGGTACTGCTCCCTCGATCCGAGATCCCACCAGTTCCCGTCGTCGATGACGATGCCGCCGAGCTTGGCGCCTTCGCTGATCATGTCGCAGAAGATGGGGACGACGCTGATCTTCGTGGCGGGCGGGATGCGGCGGATGAAAGCGGCGCTGACAATGTAGAGGCCGGTGAAAAGGAAGCGCAGGTCGCTCGCGGGATCGATGCGGTGGGCGATGTCCGTTACGCATCCGCTGGCCGTGTCGCAGGCGACCTGGAGCGGGCCGTCCTTTGAGCGGAGGATCATGGTCACCTCGTTTCCGTGCTCCCGGTGGGCGCGGAGCGCCGGCTCGAGCGGAAGGTCGGTGAAAATGTCTCCGTTATAGACGATGAATGGCTCGTCCCGGAGGAGGTCGCGGACGTTCCAAATGCCGCCCGCGGTCTCCAGCACCTCGGGCGCTTCGTGGCGGAAATACAGCTCGGCGGCGCCGTAGCTTCCGTTCGTGAAAAACTCCCCGTAGCGCTCCGCCTGCCAGTGGGTGTTCACCACGAAGCGGTCGCAACCCACGCCGAGCAGGTGGTCAAAGGCGTACGTGATGAGCGGGCGGTTGACGACCGGGATGAGCGGCTTTGGCCGGCGCAGCGTCAGCGGGCGCAGGCGCGTGCCCAAGCCGGCGCCGAGGACGAATGCGGTGCGGATGCGTTGCATCGGGATCGCGGCGGGTGGTGCGGAGACGTTGGCGTTTGGTGAGAGCAGAGGCGTTTTCTAACAGCCGGGCGGAAGGCCTGTCGATTCCGCGGTTCGCGCGCGTCCGGGATCCGCCTCCAATGCTCCCTCACGCGGAGCCGGAGAGAGGGCGTCTCAGGCCGCTACCGCTGCACCTTCCAGCGCGTCTCGGGTTCGAGATTGATGTCCTCGTTTTTCACCTCGAAACCGCAGGTCTGGAGCAGGTAGGCCACGCCCTCGGCGCTGCTCATCGTCTGCTTCAGGCTGTGGGCGAAAAGCTCGATGTATTCCTTGTAGCTTTCGAGCGCGAGGCTGCCCTCGCCCACGTAGCGGGCGAGCTCCTGATCATGGCTCTCGATCATGTCGAAAAGGGCGCGCCTCAGCCGCACGCGCATGACCGGATCGACCACGAGCTTGAACGGATTCGCGCCGGGATCGGACGGCAGCGGTTCATTGGAAATGTCAAAGTTCAGCGTGGTCAGGGATGTGTCGTTCATGGCGATGGATTGGATGAGTTCTGGAAAAAGAAGGCCGCTCAGAGCTGGCGCAGAAGGTTGTCGTAATCGTTGTGCGAGCCGAGCCAAAACCAAACCATCTGCGTCCCGCTCAAAACGCCGACACTGCGGCAGCCGAGCGTGATGCGCGCAGAGTAAATCGGTTGCGTGGCATGCACGCGCTTGAAGTCGAGACTCGGGTGCGCGGGATTTTCACGCCACTTGCGGTAAGCCTTCTCCGCGGCCCGTTGCAGTTCGGGAGTGAGTGCCGTGAAAAGCTTGCGGAAGGATTTAGTCGTCCGCGAGGTCACTGTCCTTTTCCAAAGGCCGCGTTTCACCGCGATGCAATTCGCCCAGCGCTTCCCGCGCCAACCGCGCAAGCTGGTCCTGCGACGCCGCGAACTGCTCGTCCCAGCGCCGTTCGGATTCGATCTCCTCGAAAATGAGGGCGGCGATGCTTTCCTGCCGCTCAACCGGCAACGAGGCGACAGCTCCGAGGGCTTTTTCCAGTGCGGCAGTCATATGCAAAGAATAAGCGCGCTGTTTTCGACGGCAATGGCGGATTGCTTCACGCCGCCTGCGGTGCCGCGCTGCCGGTCGCGGGCGGGCCGCCTTTGTCCCCGCCGCGGTAGCTCCGCCACAGGCCCAGCGGCAGCAGGCCGAGCGCGATGAGCGCGACCTGGCTGGCGACGAAGGCAATTAGCGCGACGCGCTCCTGATCCATGAAGCCGTAGCTGTGCAGGCCGACGCCGAGCATGTTCGTGCCGAAGAAGGACCACGTCGTGACGATGTTGCCGAAGATCGCGAGATTCGCGAGGCCGCGCTCGCGCACCATGCCGCCCCAGCGCGCGTGGAGGATGAGCACGTTCCAGAGCACAATGATGAGCGCGCCGTTTTCCTTCGGGTCCCAGCCCCAGAACCGCCCCCAGCTTTGATCCGCCCAGATGCCGCCGAGCACGGTGCCGACAAAGCTGAAGAGCGCGGCAAAGCAGGTGATGGCGTAGATCATTTTCGCGAGCGACTGCCGCAGCGGCGCGTCGAGCGACTTTGTAAAGATGCCGCGCAGCACGAAGATGATCGCGAGGAACCCGGACACGTAGGTACTGGCGTAGCCGAGCGTGACGATGACGACGTGCGTCGCGAGCCAGAAGTTCGTGTCGAGCACGGCGCGCATCATTTCCATGGTGTCGCCTGCGAGCGAGAGATGGTGCGCGATGAGCAGGGTGGAAAAGCCGATGATGCTCGAGACGATGACGCCGATGGAATTGCGCCAGACGGTTTCCAGCACGAGCCCGAGCACGCACGCGGCGAAGCCGATGAAGACCGCGGCGGAGTAGAGGTTCGTTACCGGCGGGCGGCCCTCCAGCACCATGCGGAAAACGAGCCCGCCAGCGTGGATGACCAGAGCCAGAAGACAGAGCTTCACCGCGGTGCGGCGCAGCCACTCGCCCTGCACGGGAGCGAACCAGAAGCAGATGGCGCACAGCGCCACGGCCACGTAGATCGCCATCGCGTTCGTGAAAGGCGAGAGCCGGTTGAAAGTCTGCTCGCGCGCGGCCTTGGCGTTGACCTTGCCAAACTGCGGCTGGAGCTGCGCGAGGTAGTCGGCGGCGGCGGCGTTGAACTCGGCGGCGCGGCCCGCGCGGAAGTCATCGCCCATCTGCGCGTAGGCGCGCAGGGCCGGGTGCGGCGTGGTGCCGCTGGCGGCGGACATCAGCGCGTCGCCCGCGCCGCGCCACGCGTCGGGCGAGGCCGCGGGATCGGCGGACGGGATGAGGAGCGGCTGGCCTTTCATCGACATCGCCTCGAAACGCACGAGGTCGCGCTTGAAGGCGGTCAGCGCCGCAGCGTCGTGCGCCTGGCCGTCGCGCGAGGCGAGCAGCGCGGCGCGGCCTGCGGTCGTGCCGTCGAGGAAGGCGGCCATCTCCGTCTTCCAGTCGGCGGCGTCCTGCGGCTTCACCTCGTCGGCCATTTTCAAAAACTCCTCCGCACCCTCCGGCTTCGCGATCCTGAGGGCCTCGAGGACGTCCGTCACCCGCGGCTGCGCGAGGTTTTCCAAGCGCCAGAAAAGCTGGATCTGTTTCAGAAGCTGGAGGACCGCGCGCTGGTAGGGCGACTGCAATTCGGACCGCACCTCCGACGCCTGCCGGGCCTGCTCCTGGAGGGCGGCGAGCTGCGGGCGGATCTGCGCGTAGGAAAAGTGCTTCCCGTCCGCGTTCTTCATTTCATCGGGCTCGACGGGGAGCGCGAGCGTCTGCTTGAGCTCCAGGTTATCGATGCGGAAATTCGGCCGCGCCTCGGCGGTGTCGGGCTTGAACATGACCTCCGCGATCCACTCCGTCGC
>JAYTML010000561.1:0-4749 GCA_043728655.1 Chthoniobacter sp.
AGTGCGCCTGGCCGCCTACTTCATGTCATTCACGATGCCGGGAAAGAGGTAGCTCTCCGGCTTCTGCGAGACCTTATAGACCTTGTTATCGAGGTTGAACTTGTTGCCGATCGTCATCGAGCCATAGACCGAATCCAGCCCCTCGCCCTTTTTGAAGGCGGCCTTGGCTTCCGCCAGCGTGAGGAAATGGGTGCCGGGGATCGCCTTGGCATAGTCGGCCACGTCGGCGCCGACCTTCGCGGCCATGATCTTGATCGCGTCGTCCGCGGTCTTCGGGTCCTTGAGGTAATCGACGCACTTGTAAAAGACGCCCACGACCTTTGCCCAGTCGGCCTTGTGCTTTGCAAAGCTGGTCGGATTGACCGCGAGGCAGTCGTAGATCAGGCCCTTTGCGTCCCCGCTGGTGAAGAGCGCCTTCGATCCCGCGACCTGTTTCAAAGCCTGGCCTGAGACCGGATACCACGCGCCCACTGCCGCGACCTTGCCGCTGGAGAGGACCTGTGGCGTGTCATTGGTCGGCGTATTCACAAACTCCACGTCGGACTGCTTCATGCCGTTTGCCTCCAGCCCTTTGAGCAGCAGCAGGTGCTCGACGAGCGTGAGTTCGAGACCGACTTTTTTGCCTTTCAAATCCTTGAGCGAGTTCACGCCCGGCGCGCCGATGATCATGTCGCTGCCTTCGCTGAAATCGAGCAGGCAGATGATCTTGCTCTTCGCGCCGTTGGCCCCGTTCACGAGCGCGTCCGTGGTGACGACCGTCACGGCATCCACCTTGTTCGCGGAAAAGGCGTCGAGCGAAGGCAGGTAGTCGAACCACACTAGCTCCACCTCGACGCCGGCCTCCTTGAACCAGCCCTTCTGCTTGGCGACCTCCAGAATCGTGAATCCCGGCCAGTCGGAATACGCAATCTTGAGCGGCTCGGCGTGAAGGGAGATCGCGCAGGCGAAAGCGAGCGCGGTGGTGAGCAGGGATTTCAGTTTCATGGAGTGTCGGCGGTTGGTGGTTTGAGGGCGGCGCAGCGTGTCAGAAATGCGGTGGCGCACTTTGCCGGACGCGCCAATTGCAGCCGCCGTGCCATGCCCCGGGATCGCCTGCACATTCCGCGGGAACACACCGGAAACCGGCTCTGGAACGACGCTCGCGCGCCGGCGCGCCGATATTACGCCGAGTGCATTTCTTCACACGCTGGACAAAACGCCACACTGGCCGTGACCAAAAGAAGCCCTTCCCTTCGCCGGATAGTAGGACGTTTTCCTTCCGACGTAATACTTTCTCTGGACAGCGAAATGCGCGCACGCTAGCTGCTTTCCCGCCCGCACCGCATGGCCCGCCAACCAAAGAAAAAACCCACCGCCGCCCGCATCAGCGTCTCACTTCCGGTGACGCTCTTTGACGAACTCGACGAGATGGTCGCGAAGCGCGGCTACGCCAGCCGCTCTGAGGCGATCTCGAAGATGATCAGCGAGCAGCTCGTGACGCATCAGCAGGATCTCGGCAAAGCGGTCATGGCCGGCACGATCACGCTCATCTACGACCACGCCCGGGCCGGGCTCGCGACAAAGCTGCTGAACCTCCAGCACAAGTGGCTCAAGGAGATCATCTCCTCCCAGCGGGTGCATCTGGAAAACCACCACAGCCTCGAGGTGCTGCTCGTGCAGGGGCCGGGCTACCGGCTCAAGCAAATCGCCGCGGAGCTGATCGCCTGCAAAGGCGTGAAGCACGGCTACCTCACCGTCACGTCCACGATCCTGCCGCCGATTCACTGATGTCCGCCATCGATCCATCACTCATTCGCTTCGAGGAAACGGTGCCCGCCGGTGCCAACTGGTCGCACGTCCTAAAGCGCGGCACCACACTCCGCATCACCGACACCGAGGGCGGCGCGAATGTCTCGGCGCTGATGTACAACTTCCAGCTTCTGAGCGAGCGGCTTAACCTTCCCGACACCCTCAAGTGCCAGCACACCGCGCGGCTCACAAAGGGCCACTGCCTTTACTCCGACATGGGCCGCATCCTCGCCTCGCTCACCGAGGACACCTGCGGCTGGCATGATCCGCTCGCGGGCGCATCGAACGAAAAAATCGTCACCGCAAAACACGGCGAACTGAATTACCAAACCGCCCGGAACGAATGGCATCGCGATGCGCACAGCGGCTTTCTCCGCGAGCTGGGGAAATATGGAATGGGCGAGCGCGATCTCGCGATGAATGTGAACTTTTTCCAAAAAGTAACCGTCGATGATGATGGCCGGATGATTCATCAACCGGACAATTCGCAGGCCGGCAGTTTCGTCGATCTCCGCGCGGAAATGAACACGCTCATCGTGCTCAACACCTGCATCCATCCGCTCGACACCGCGCCCACTTACTCGCCGAAGCCGGTGCTTCTCACGGTGCGGACCTCGCCGCCGCCGGAAGCGGATGATTTCTGCCGAAACTCCTGCGCGGAAAACCAACGCGGCTTCATCCTCACCGAGCGCTATTTTCTATGAGCACCCTGATCGGAAGCCCGCTCGACCCCGCCGACGCAATCCACGATTTCACGCTGCCCGCGGGAGAGCCATGGATGCATGAGATCAAAGCCGGCCAGAGGTTCCGAATCCTCGACCTCGAAGGCAATCAGGCTGCCGACACGCTTTTCTACAACGCGCACGATCCCGCTGAGCGATACAGCGCGCAGGACACCATCCGGGAGCATGGCTCGCTCTACCTGACCACCGGCACAAAGCTCATGTCCACGCGCGGCAATGTGCTGCTGACCATCACCGCCGACACCTGCGGCCGGCACGACACGCTCGGCGGCGCCTGCTCCTGCGAGAGCAACATGGTGCGCTACGCCATCGACAAGCGATCGATGCACGCCTGCCGCGACATCTTCATGCGCGGCATCCAGGAAAACCGCCCGACTTGGGACAAGCGCGACATCACCCACAACATCAACTTTTTCATGAACGTGCCCGTCACCCCCGACGGCGGCCTGAGCTTTGCCGACGGCGTCTCCGCGAGCGGGCGCTACGTGGAGATGCGCGCGGAAATGGACGTGCTCTGCCTGATCTCGAACTGCCCGCAGCTCAACAACCCCTGCAATGCCTACAACCCGACGCCCGTGCGCCTGCTGATCTGGGAATGATGTTCACCAAGCTTCTCATCGCAAACCGCGGCGTCATTTCGCGGCGGATCACCCGCACGCTGAAGCGTCTCGGCGTCGGAAGCGTTGCCGTTTATTCGGAGGCGGACGCGCAGTCGCTGCATGTCGCAGATGCGGACGAGGCGGTGCTGCTGGGGCCGGCTCCGGTGGCTGAGAGCTATTTGAAAATCGAGCGCATCCTCGCGGCGGCGCGCGAGACGGGGGCGCAGGCGATTCATCCGGGGTACGGCTTTCTGAGCGAGAATGCGGACTTCGCGGAGGCTTGCGAAAACGCGGGGCTGGCGTTTGTCGGACCGACGCCGGAGCAGATGCGCGCCTTTGGCCTGAAGCACACGGCGCGGGCGATCGCGGAGCAGCACGGCGTGCCGCTGCTGCCGGGGACGGGCCTGCTGGCGGACGCGGACGCGGCGGCGCGGGAGGCGGAGCGGATCGGCTATCCGGTGATGCTGAAGAGCACGGCGGGCGGCGGCGGCATCGGCATGCGCGTGTGCTGGTCGGCGGCGGAGCTGTTGGAGGCGTTCGGGTCCGTGCAGCGGCTGAGCGCGACCAATTTCAAGGAATCCGGGCTCTTCCTCGAAAAATTCGTGGCGCATGCGCGGCACATCGAGGTGCAGATTTTCGGCGATGGAAAAGGGCGGGTCGTGGCGCTCGGCGAGCGCGATTGCTCGGCGCAGCGGCGCAATCAGAAGGTGATCGAGGAGACGCCCGCGCCGGGCTTGTCGGAGGAACAGCGCGCGGGACTTTTCGCGGCGGCGATCCGGCTCGGCGAGGCGGTGAACTACCGCTCGGCGGGAACGGTGGAGTTTGTCTTCGATGCGGACGGTGGCGCGTTCTATTTCCTGGAGGTCAACACGCGGCTGCAGGTCGAGCACGGCGTCACCGAGGAGGTCATGCGCGTCGATCTGGTGGAGTGGATGGTGCGGCTGGCGGCGGGCGACAGCAGCTTTCTCGACGGCTTCGCGCCGGAGCCGCGCGGTCACTCGATCCAGGTGCGCATCTACGCGGAGGATCCGCACAAGAATTTCCAGCCAAGCTGCGGAGTGCTCACCGAGGTGGCCTTTCACCGCGACGCGCGGAATGAGACGTGGGTGGAGAACGGCACGGAGGTCACGCCATTCTACGATCCGATGCTCGCGAAGATCATCGTGCTCGCGGATGACCGCGCCACGGCCATCGCGCGGCTTTCGGCGGCGCTCGATCAGACGGTCTTCGGAGGGATCGAGTCGAATCTCGCGTACCTGCGGCTGGTCGTGGCGTCGCCGCTTTTCGCGGAGGGAAAGGTGATCACGCGTTCGCTTGGAGAGTTCGTCTATGCGCCGGAGACGGTCGATGTGCTCGACGCGGGCGCGCAGACGACGGTGCAGGATTTTCCGGGGCGCGTGGGTTTCTGGAATGTGGGCGTGCCGCCCTCCGGTCCGATGGACCATCTGGCCTTTCGCTACGCGAACCGGCTGCTCGGGAATCTGGAGTCCGCCGCCGGGCTGGAGATCATGATGACGGGGCCGACGCTGCGCTTCAACGCGGCGACCGAGATCGCGATCACCGGCGCCGACATGCAGGCGGAGATCAATGGCATCCGCGCCCCGCGCTGGCAGGTGCTC